>JAFVEU010000093.1 GCA_017475845.1 Lachnospiraceae bacterium
ATACCCTGGACCTGGTGCAGATATACCTTAAGGTCCTCTGCTCCCATCTCTCGTTGAAGGCTTCACCCGTAAGATAGGTTCCGGATACGCTTTTTTTCATATCCTCCATGGTTATGGACAGGAACTTTTCATCCATCTTCCTTCTGTCGGAGCCGTAAAAAGGAGTCATATCCCCGTGCTTCTTCCTTATATCCGACACAATGGCGGGGGCGGTGCTGTGGTCAATGCTCAGGTAATCCGACTCAAAAAGCCCGTCGCTGTAATCATAGAGCAGAGCCCCGTTTCTCCAGAGACCGATGGGCTGGCTCAGGGCGTAGAAAAAGAAGCTTTCCCCGTAGCTTATGACCCGGATGGAGGGGATGCCGATACCCGTGGACTTCATTGCCTCCTCAAAGACCTTCTTTGAAAAAGGATGAACCTCCCTTTCCGTGATGCAAAGGGCATTCACTCTGGAGGTGGCGGTTTCCGGCGGAAGCCTTAACAGGTAGGATCAATACCTGCCAAGGAGCACTATCTCCGGAGAAGTCCTGTGATCCATCCCCCGCTCCCCTGCGGAAAGAGCCTTTGCAAGGATATCCGTATCATACTTCATCCCGAAGCTTTCAGCCCTCTCCACAGCCTCGTCTCCAAAGACCCACCTGTCGCTCCCGGGAAGCTTGAAGGCCGCTACGGGTACCCTGAAATCCTCATTGTCCTTTTTTCCGGACCAGGTCACCACCCCTTCCGAGGGATCATGACAGGTGGAGATCAGGGTATATTTATCGCTGAAATCTATTCCTACTACAAGTTTTGCCGCTATCAAAAGAACTCCTCCACTGTTTCCGTAAGGGTCAGATACTGGTCCATGAGATCGTCAAGGCTCGGATCATCCTGCACCGACCCGGATAACAGCATGTCATTTATCATATCGTAACGGGAATCCGTTCTCACGCCCCGGGTCAGATCCCTTTCAAGCTCCTCGCTCTCGGTGAGTTCCCTTGTCTCTCCGTCTTCCTCCGTTATGTAATACTGAAGCCTCTCCCCGAAGAAAAGGATAAAGTCGGCGGTATATACACCGGGATAGTTCTCTTCCATGTTCAGTTCCATAAAGGAGCCCGTTTCCGAATCATCATCGGAAATGAGGTAATGGATCTTTACCCTTCTGTCAGGGCCCGTCCTGTACTCCACAAAGGTCCTGTCATGGTAGAGAGCCATGGAAGGGGCATAATCCCTGTATTCACGGAAGAAGTCAAAGATCACTCCCTTTCTTATGAGCTTTTCAACCAGGGGTGCTATCTTCTCCTTTAGGGCCTCATCCTCTTTATCCTCCGAATAGTATTTTATGAGGGCCAGTGAGGATATATCGCTCAGTTCATCCATATCGGTGAACTTCTTTAAGAGAGCCCTGAATATCCTGTCATCCACTATCTTCTTTTCCACGAAATATTCATGGGCTATGTAATCAAGGCAGGCATTTACTATCCTCTCCCTGCCGCCGTTTTCCATGCAGCTTAAGAGGATCTCGTCCCTGTCGGCGGTAAAGGATCCGGCAAACAGCATCTGGGACAGGATCCGCTCCTCGATCTTTGCGGTATCCAGGCCGAATTCCCGGGAGGCCTTCCATACATCCCTCAGATCCTTAATGGTGCCGTGGAACTCGGAACAGAGGAAATTCAGGATGTTTTCATCATATTTACCCTGCCTCAATGCTTCCATGGAGAGATTTATAAGGCAGGGATCCTCGGTATTTATCCCCTCTCCTATCATGCGGCTTAGGAGACGGACAAGGATCACCGGATCGATCCCCTCAGGCCCGTATTCCTTGATAAGGGAATAAACCTTTCCGTGCATTCCCCTGGATACATAGAGCCTTGCGATCTCCGCCCTTACCTCCATGGAGACCCGGGAAACATCCAGATTGTCAAGGATGCTGTCCAGGGAGTCAAAATCATCTATGTCGGAATAGTGTCTGAGCAGGGCAAAATAACACTCATTCCGGATGCTCTTCTCAATATCCGGCGCTTCGGAGATCACGCGGACACTCATCTCGTTCACCTGGTTCACGGTGATGGCATGCCGGCCGGAGCCGCATACATAGAAGGCCTGTCCGGGATCCTTTTCTATGCCGTAGCGTATGGCCTTCACAAAGCGCGAGGGATTTAAGAGGACTCTGTCCTTCACTCCCCTTTTCGCCAGGGCTCTCCGCATATCGTCAAATTCCGTGATAAGGTCATATTCCCCGCCGTAGAAGCTGATAAGAGCCCTTCCTCCCGTGACCGTACCGGAATGCTCCCGGTTAAAGCCGTTCTCCACCGAAGCCACCATCTTTACGGTGGGATCCTCAACGGTGATCTCATGACAGAAGATAAGGGGGCTTATGGCCAGCATGAAACGGCTTGAAAGTTCATTCTTCGAAAGTCCCGCCACATATTCGTAGATTATGGCGTGGTTAACGCTTATGCGCTTATTCTCCGCTTCCTTTACCGCAAAGGCGGCTATCCTCTGCTCATTGCTCTTTAATATCTCGGCAGTGCTGTCCTTATTGGCTATCATGGAGGCGTAGAAGAGCGCCATCCTGTCATTACCCACTCCTGCTCCTATACTGAAGTACATGAGGATGGATTCCGGCATCAGCTCGGAGGGATCGTCGGGAGCTGTATTTAAGTAGGATTCATAGAGTCTGGTGATCTTTAAGCCGTATCTCACGGCAGCATTGAACCAGCGGAAATCATCATCCGTTCTTCTTATGTTTCCCCTCTCCCTTATAAGGATGGTGCAGATCGCTTCCAGAAGCTCCAGGGAACCGAACCTGTTGTAATAAGCCTTTATCACCTCCAGAAATACGGGAGAATAACCCTTCAGCCCGTAACTGAAGGACAGTATGGAGGATACCAGCTTTTCATAGTAGATGCCGTTCTTCACACCCCAGTGCAGGGCATGGATCTCCGACATGGAATTTATCCTTGTTTTCTCGGGCTTTTCCGTAAGAGCCCTGAGCACCTCGATATATAAAAGGGGATTTCGGGATCCGGATCTGAACTGCCGGTCCAGAAGCTCAAGCCTTGCCTCGGGATGATCCCCAAGCTCCTTATCCAGATAGATCCTGAACCAGAGTAAGAGCGAGGAATCGGGATGCTCGGCATGAAGTCTCCTCACTTCACTGCTCATCTCATCCGCAAAAACGTTTTCCTTCTTAAAGAGAGCCTTCAGATAGTCGTAATATCCCTCCACCTCGTAGTGGATATCTCCCAGCATAAATTCGTTGTCTATGAGGGAGAGCATGATATCCGCATCATGGTCCCTGCCCTCTAAAAGATATACATGGGTCATGACAAGCCTGGGCACTATATCCCGCTTGTCCTCGTCTATCATGTGGCTGCAGGTCTCCGCTGTCCTCTGGGAAAAGGTCATGAGGTCCGTTCTCTTTATGCGGAAATCCAGGTAATCCCTCATAAGGGAAGCCATGTTCCTCTGCCTCCTTAAGATGAGAGCGTTGTTCTCCTCTTCGGCAGCGGGAGTCAGATCCACATTTACTTCGATATTTATTATGGAGCTGAAGGATTTAAGGGTGATAAGAGCCTTATTCGCTCCCCTGTGAAGCTTATCTGGATCTATGATGTACTCGATGGAAGCAAGATCCCCGTTAAAATCACTTAAGGTAAGCAGGTCTTTCTTTAGCCTTAAAAAGCTCCCGTTGGACCTGATATTTACCCTGGTATAGCCCCAGCCGCTCTTCCTGACCTTTATTTCCCTTATCTTATTCAGTTCCCCGGCATCCCTTATCTCCACCTTATCCTGATCCGTGGTGAAGATCACCGGAGACTTCTTATGAACGGCTATCAGGAATTCTTCCACATTCACGCCGGAACCCGGATATACGGAAAAAGCCCTGTAGAGATTTAAGGACCGCCTGTCCTGATCCTTAAAGATATTAAGCATCTCAGGTGAATAAAAGAGATTTACCGCTTCATCGAAATGATTCCTGGCAAGATTCGTAAAATGGAACAGGTTCTTTATCATACCCTGGGAGCTTTCCGGGTACTTCATCACTACGCTTACGGAAAAGGGCAGCCTGTATTCTCCCTCCTCGGAGATTATGGCTATATCCCCCTTTACCACCGTGCCCTCCGAAAGCCCCTTTCCCCTGAAGGTAAAATGCACCTCGGACCGGTCATTTTCCACTTTGACATTGTCGCATTCCATTCTGGACTCGGAGGAGACGATCATTCCGTCTATACTGCCCTTCCTTTCGGAATGCACATGAAAAACACCCTCGGTATCCTCGTTGGGAAATACCGTAAGCTCAAGCTTCTCTTCGGGGAAGGACAGACCCTTATGTTTTTTTCCGAATTCTCCGCTTAAAATGCGGCTGATGTGGCTTTCCATTGCAGCTATTTCAATTTCCGACGTTTTTTGTTATCATAACCGGGAGGCCATAATCCCCCGATTGTGGCTCTAACATAACAGTATACACAAAAATCCTTACAGATACAATGAGGTATATGATGCTTGAGCATAAAGATGATTTTCACGGAAGCGATCTTATGAGGATCGAAGAACTGTATGGCATAAATAAGGACGAGATAGTATCCTTTTCGGCCAATGTGAATCCTCTGGGGATCTCACCCCTCTTAAAAAAGACGGTTGCCGAAGAGATAGACTGCATTTCCTCATATCCCGACAGGGAATACAGGGAATTAAAGCAGGTGATCGCAGGTTACTTAAATACTTCGGAAGAAAAGATCATCCCCGGAAACGGCTCCACCGAGCTCATCTCCATGATAATCGATATAAAGAAGCCCGGAAAGACACTGATAATAGGCCCCACCTATTCGGAATATGAAAGAGAGGTCTCCCTCTCCGGTGGAAAATCCTACTACTACCAGCTCAGGGAAAAAAGTGACTTTAAGCTTGACATGGAGGATCTTAACGACAATCTCCGTAATGATGTGGATATGCTGATAATATGCAATCCCAACAACCCCACCTCCACCGTTATCAACCGCAGCGACCTCCGGACCATTATGGATATCTGCAAGGAGCGGGATATCTTTGTCATGGTGGACGAAACCTATATAGAATTCGTGCACGACAGGGAGCGGACCGAGGGGATACCCCTTACGGACTACTATAACAACCTCTTTATCATAAGGGGAGTCTCCAAGTTCTTTGCGGCACCGGGCTTAAGGCTCGGCTACGCCGTCACCGGAAACCGGGATCTTATAAGGGAGGTTGGAAAGAGGATGAACCCCTGGACCATCAACTCTCTGGCAGAGGCTGCGGGAAAGGTGATGTTTAAGGACAGGGACTATATAGAGGAAACGGTAAAGCTCATTGAAAAAGAGCGAAAATATGTGGCGGAAAGGCTTTCCGCCATGTCCGCCACCATTAAAACCTATGAACCTTCAGCTAATTTCATACTCTTCCGCATCGATTCGGAATCAGTGAACGCCGATACTCTCTTCGACCGCTGCATAATGCAGAAGATGATGATACGCAACTGCTGCACCTTCCCCTTCCTGGATAACAGATACGTGCGTATCTGCTTCATGAAGCACGAGGACAATGTGCGGCTTTTAGACTGTATCGAGAGGGAGATCAACGGCTGAAACAGTTTCCTCTGCGTCACCGGAGTTCTCGGATACAGGATCCTGTACCGGTACCTGTACCTGATCGGGTACCGTCACGTTCTCCTGTACAGGTTCCGCAGCATTCCCGGGATTTTCCGGAACACCCACCGAAGGAGATGATATCACTTCCACGGTCTCCGCTCCGTTATGTACCATCACAAGGCTGTCTGCCCTGAAGGTACCGAAAATGCCCTTTTCCTTTTCCCTTGTACCGGTGAGGACAAAAACGTAGTTATCGATAAGATTATTGCCGTTTTCATCCATGCGGCCTGCGGAAAAGCTTCCGTTCAAGGTTACCAGATCTCCCGTGACTGTAGCCGAACTGATCTTTGGCGCCTTGAGATATACCTGATTTCCGGAGAGAGTCTTTATCTCCTTATTGGATAAGACCTTACCGCTCTCAAGGAGGTAAGCGGCTTCCAGTGTCTCATTATCCACCTTGCCGTTATATACATTGCAATTTGACATCATGAAGAGGGAAGCCACGGCTCCCGCCACATGAGCCTTATTCTTGTCGGACATCTTGAAGCGCCCGGTCGCAGCCGTGTTTTCGGAAAGACTGTTTTCGGAAAGGCTGTTATCGGATACCTGCTCTTCCTCTTTCCCGGCTTCTTCGGCTTCTTCCTTATCCCCGTTCTCTGCCACAGGCTCTTCAACCGTTACCGGAGCTGCCTCTGAGGCCTCTTCTTCATAAGCTCCGGTTGCCTCGGTTGAGGGCTCTGTCTCATAAGGGCTCTCTTCTCCTGCAAAGGAAGCCTCTTCAACCATTTCATCCGTACTGTCTTCGTATATCCCGCTTTCTATATCGCTGTCGGAGATGACAACGTTGCTGCTCTCTTCATTTACGGAGGTACTGTCCGCGGAGGAAACGGAGTTCCTGTAGATGGTGGTGCCAACCGTTCCTCCTGTGCCTGCCACCGCCACTGCAACTGCAACCGCGATGCCCTTTGCCGCACCTGTGGCTGCAATGCCTCCTGCTGCCGCACCTGCCGCACCCGTCGCTGCCGCTGCGCTGCCCGCTGCGGTTCCAACTGCAGCCGCCGTCCCCGCTGCAGCTGCCGTTCCTGCTGCGGTAGTGGCCGCAGTAGTTGCCGCGGTAGTAGCTGCAGTTCCCGCTGCAGTAGTAGCTGCCGTAGTGGCTGCGGTTCCCGCTGCAGTAGTGGCCGCCGTAGTGGCAGCAGCCGCCGTAGTGGAAGCCGCTGCAGTCGCTGCCGTTGCTGCCGTAGTCACCGTTCCTGTAGCCGCAGAAACACCGGCGCCTCCTGCAAGAGCCGTTCCCGCAAGTGCCGCACCGGTTGCCGCAATACCAAGTCCCGAGCAGATATTCCCGAAAGCACCTGCGGCCAGAGGTGC
>JAFVEU010000094.1 GCA_017475845.1 Lachnospiraceae bacterium
AATCCCTGTTACCATTGATCTTGTCAATCATCAGTATACAGGTAAATCCACGTTGCTACAAATGTGAGGTCACTTCATATTATCTAAGAGGAAGAAAAAGGCTCAAAAAGGGCATAGAAAGCCAGCGGGATGGAGGAGGTCTGCAGAGATTGTATGCCTAAGGGGAAGAAAAAGACCAAACAAGGGCATAGAAAGCCAGCGGGATGGAGGAGGCCTGCAGAGATTGTATGCCTAAGGGGAAGAAAAAGACTAAAAAAGGGCATAGAAAGCCTGAGAGAGCGGGAACAGCAGAACAGCAGGGCGGCAGGAGGACAAAAGCGAAGAGCAGAAAGGTTGAAAAAGGAATTGATTTAGTTATTATTGCATCTGTGTGATAAAATGGGACATTATCAGTAACCGGCAGACCGGGAGGTGGATATGTCAGAAGGAAACGAGATCAGGATCGAAAAAAAGGCAAAGCCTGGGAACGTGCTGGATGCACCTGTACTTACCCATGATCAGGTGGCAGAGAATACCATCCCGGATTTCTATGCAAAAGAAAAGGAAAAGAGGCTGGCGGGTGGGCTTGCACATGATATAGAGAATTCCAACCTTACGGAATTAAAACAGCGGATGGAGAACGATACCGAGGGCAAGTCCGTTGCATATAAACGGCTGGAGACGGCTGCGGATATCCTCTTAAACCTTAAGGAGAAGAATACCGGGGCCAGGAATGACGGGAAAAAGGTGATGGACTACGGGGATGCCCTGGATATCGCCGAGGCCGTGGCAAGGGATTATAAGGTTACCCATACGAAGATCTTTCATTTAACAAAGACCGGCAGGGAGCGCTACAGGATAAGCTGCCGCTTCCTTGAAATGGTGCTGTCCTTAAGAAGAGAGATAAACGACAGGATCTATCTTGAGGAAACAGAAAAGGAAGAGCTGGATAAGGAAGTAAAGGAAGACTACGAAGAGATCATAGATAGTGAAGACGGACTCCGGCACTGTAAATGCGATCTTTGATGCAATGAGGGCAGCGTGAGGGCTCTTGAGGAAAACCGGGACGGGGCAGGAGCTGTCCCCTGTCCTCGGGAAACTTCAGACATACATCATAGTTTAAACACATTATGAACATAAATAATAAATATAATCCTCATTAAGTAAGGTTTCATAAGGAGGTCAGTCATTTATGGAAGAAAACAGGAATCATGATTTTAATGAGAGAAAGGAAGGCAATATCTCCATTTCCAAGCCCCTCTTTGCGGTGATCATCATTTTTCTCTGCGGTACGCTCTGTTATGCCTCATATATAACCGGTTACATGAAGGGAAAGGAAGAAGGGGCGGCTCAGGCGCCGAAGAGCTTTTCCACGGGACAGGCAGCGCCGGGGGAAGATAAGGGGACCACACCCGCTCCGGCTCCGGAACAGGCACCGGGATCCGGACAGGCTCCGGCTCAGGGAAACGGTGAGGGAGGAGGCCTTGATGACATCTTCCGCCATGAGCTTCCGTTCTTCGGGAACGGCAATGAAGGAAATCCCGGAGAGGACAAGGGAAGCGCGGACAGCGGAAGCGGCAGCGGGGAAGTTACGGAACAGAAGGCTTATCTCGGGATCATGGGCATGACCGTCACAAAAGAAATGCAGGATAATTACAATATACCTGCAGGAGTACTCATAAAGGAGATATCAAAGGACGGTGCGGCCTACAGGTCTGAGATCAAAGAAGGCTCCATCATTACCTCCTGCGACGGGCAGAACGTTGACAGCATCGAAGGGCTGAAGGAGATCCTAAGCCGCAGGAATCCCGGTGATACGGTGGAAGTAAAGCTTTTTGAACCGGTGGAAAAGGGAAGCTACTCCGAAAAGACCGTACAGGTCACACTCATGGGAGAATGAGAATACTGCGAAAAAGCGTCGGTAACGGCAAAACGCCGGAGACGGCGCTTTTTTATACAAACAACACGGGCTGCTCTGTGCGGGCCGGAATAGTACTTGCTTATCCGCGAGATTTTCGCTCAGGCAAGTATTTCTGCACTCGGCAGGCGGGAATAGTACTTGCCTATC
>JAFVEU010000095.1 GCA_017475845.1 Lachnospiraceae bacterium
AGGTTCGCAATCTGGAGGTCAGGGGTTCGATCCCCCTATGGTCCATTAATTGTCATAAGGAGGGACCCGCTTGCGGGAGGATCCCTTATGACCTGCGCAGACGCCTGCGAACTCTGTTCGCACTTTTATGCGTCTGCTTCTAATTGTCATAAGGAGGATTTTTTCCAAATGATAAATGCACGCATGGATGACAGAAACTGTGTTCTATCCTGTGAGATATTTCCGCCGAAAAAGGATTCTTCCTTCCCGGGAGTGCTGGAGACCGTGGACAGGATCGCGGCTCTGGATCCTGCGTTTATCAGCGTGACTTACGGTGCAGGCGGCTCCAATTCAGGCAAGCAGCTGGAAATACTGGATTATATCCGGAACGAAAAGGGTATAGAAGCCCTTGCCCATATTACAAGCGTTGGCTTCAACAGGGAAAAGCTGGATCAGGGACTTGGGAAATACGAAGAAAAAGGCATTGCAAATGTCCTGGCCTTAAGGGGTGACAGACCGAAGGATATGACCGATGAAGAGTTTGACAAAAGAGAATTCGAACACGCATCGGACATGATAAGATATATGCGCAGTAACGGAAAAACCGCGGATAAGCTCTGTATAGCAGGAGCCTGTTATCCGGAAAAGCATCCGGAGGCTCCCGATAAGCCTACGGACATCTTCTATCTGAAGGAGAAGCAGGACGCAGGCTGCGACATGTTTATAAGCCAGCTGTTTTTTGAGAATACATTGTTCTACAGGTTTCTGGACCATGCCGGAAAGAACGGCATAACCATCCCTGTCCACGCAGGCATCATGCCCATAACCGACTCCGGACAGCTGGGACGTACGGTTACCCTCTCCGGAACCTCCGTTCCGAAGAAGCTTTCGGATATCATCGCAAAATACGGAGAGGATCCGGATGAAATGAAGAAAGCCGGCATCGATTATGCCATAAATCAGGCACTTGATCTTCAAGATAACGGAGTCCATGGTATCCATGTTTATGCCATGAACAAACCTGAACTCTGTGAAGCGTTGTTTAATGCCCTGAGAGACTGATATCATACGACTGCAGAATGCTTCCGACCGAAAGGTCAGGAGCATTTTATTATTAAGGCTTATATTTAAGGCCGGACTGTATATTATTCAAAGAGGATCTTTTCAGATCCGGGTTTATCTTTAAAACCTATCAAACATACATGGATGTAAATCAAATAGCGGAGGAAAAACAATGCCCTTATTAAACACACTTGGAAAACCGTCAGCAGCAGTGATCATGTTCACCGCAGCAAAAACGCGGCACAGAATAAACTGAGTAACTCGTCAAAGCTTAGAATAAACAATTAAACATAAGTGCCGGTCATCCTCCGGAAGCCGAACCTTCGGAAAATACTTGCCTAGACGGCAAAACCGTAGGAAAGGCAAGTAAATTCCGGAGTAGAGTCCTCGGAAAATACTTGCCTAGACGGCAAAACCGTAGGAAAGGCAAGTAAATCCCGAAGCAGAATCTTCGGATAATACTTGCCTAAAAGGCAAAACCGCCGGAAAGGCAAGTAAATTCCGGAGTAGAGTCCTCGGAAAATACTTGCCTAGACGGCAAAACCGTAGGAAAGGCAAGTAAATCCCGAAGCCGGACTCCCGGATAATACTTGCCTAAACGGCAAAACCGGCGGAAGGGCAAGTATATTCCGGACACCTGACAGACTGGATATACAATTTTTCTGCAGCCGGCGTCCGTAATATGATTCTTGAAAAATAGCATAAAACATAGTAACATTGACTTGTGTTTTTCTTCATTAAACCATCATAAAAGGAGTCTATGGCATATGACCAAAACAGACAAGAAAGTACTTATTGTTGACGATCTTCCCACGGTGCTTAAGCAGGCTGTGGAGGTGCTTGGTGCCAGATATGATGTGGATACCGCTTCATCCGGAGCAGAGGCACTTGAAAAGGTGGAAAGCTATAAGCCCGACATAGTCCTTCTGGATATGAACATGCCCGATGAGAGCGGCATAGCCTGCATGGAGGAGATACATTCAAGACCCGGATGTGAGGAGCTTCCCGTGATATTCATGGTAAACGACATGTCTGTCATGACCAATGCCAAGGCCTATGATCAGGGGGCTTCGGATTTTATAAAAAAGCCCATAATCGCCACCAGTGTTTACAGAAAGATCGACATGCATCTTAAGCTTGCGGAGATAGGCTGGAAGTTTGAGCTTTGATAAGGATATGAGAGAAAAGATAAGGATCAATAAATACCTGTCTGCTTCCGGAGTCATGTCCAGGAGAGAAGCAGACAGGTTTATTATGTCAGGACGGATCACGGTAAACGGTGAAAATGCCGTAGAGGGCATGAAGGTGGACGGCAGCGAGGAAATAAGGATAGACGGAGTCCTTCTCGACAAAAACCCCGAAAGCGAGAAAAAAGTGATCCTCTGCTATTATAAAAAAAGAGGGATCGTCACCAGCACCGTAAACCAGGGCAGGGAAAAGAACAATATAGTTGACGTGATAAACTACCCCGTTAGGGTCTATCCCATCGGGCGCCTCGACAAGGAATCGGAGGGGCTCATACTTCTCACAAATGACGGAAGCGTGGTAAATAAGCTGTTAAAGCCCGGTAAAAAGATAGAAAAGGAATATGAGCTTTCCCTGGACAAAGACATTCCGGACAATGACATTAAAAAAATGGCAAGGGGCGGCATAGAGCTTCTTCCCGGCAGAAGGAATAAACCCTTTAAGATAGTAAGGATCGATAACTGCCATCTAAGGGTCACCCTGACGGAGGGAATGAACCGGGAGATACGCCGGGCAGCGGAGTATTACGGATACAGGGTGATGAAGCTTAAACGGATACGTTTCGGAAATATAAAGCTTGACTCTCTTAAACCCGGAGAATACAGGGAGCTTACCGAAGATGAGATAAAAAGGCTGATGAAATGACTTTCGAAGAATATGAAGGATTAAAGAAAAAGATCGAATATCACATGAACCTCTATTACAACGAGGATGCACCCGAGATATCCGACTACGAATATGACACCCTGATGCAGGAGTTAAAGAAAGCGGAAAAGGAGAACCCCTCCTTTGTCACCGCCGATTCCCCCAGTCAGAAGGTGGGAGGAAAAGCAAAGAGGGAAGCCGGGGTGAAGGTGACTCATAATGTTCCCATGCTCTCCATTGAAGATGTGTTTACGAAAGAAGATGTGGTCTCCTGGGTAAACAAGGTGCATGAACGCTTTCCCGGCTGCCGCTTTTCCGTGGAAGCAAAAATAGACGGCCTCAGCATGAGCCTCCGCTATGAAAAAGAGGGTGACAGACTTGTATTAAAGCTTGCGGAAACAAGAGGTGACGGCTTTATCGGTGAAGACGTTACCTTGAACGCAAGGGAGATAGATGATGTTAAGGAAGAGATAGACCTTCCCTTCCCGGATCTGGAGCTGAGAGGTGAAGTCTATATGAAGACAGAAAACTTCGAACGCTTCAATGCCGAACAGGAAAGGCTTGGGAAAAGCCCTGCCGCCAATAAGAGGAATCTCTCCGCCGGAACATTGAGACAGCTCGATCCCCTTGTTACCAGAGAACGGGGTTTGAGCATGTTTGTCTTTAACGTGCAAAAGGGCCCCGCCGAAATGATGGAGAGCCATATAAAGGCCCTTGAAACATTGAAAGATTCCGGTATAGCCGTGGTGCCCCATTTCCCCTGCAGGGATGAAAACGAGGTATTAAACGCCATAGATAAGATAGGCGAGATGCGCTCCTCCTTTGATTTTGACATTGACGGAGCGGTCATTAAGATAGACGAGGTGGGATTAAGGGATGCCTTCCCGGCGGGAAGCAAGTATTCCAGCGGCCACATAGCCTATAAGTATCCTCCCGAAGAAAGGGTTGTCACCTTAAATGATGTAATAGTGGATATCGGACGGACGGGGAAGCTCACCTTCACCGGAATAGTATCGGACAGCGAGACCGGTCTTCCCGCCAGGCTATGCGGCACCAACGTGTCAAGAGTCACCCTTCATAACGCTGACTACATAAGGGATATGACCATAGGCGTGGGGGGCAGGTATAAGATCTTTAAGAGCGGCGAGATTATTCCCAAATTAAACGGCTGTGTATCTGCGCCGGAAGCTGTTTTTATCCCTCCGGAAAACTGTCCCGTATGCGGAGAGGCACTTATCAGGGAAGAGGATACTGCGGATATACGCTGCATAAATCCCCTGTGTCCCGCCCAGTCGGTACGGACGATAGCCTATTTTGTATCAAGGGACGCCATGAATATAATGGGTCTCGGGGATACACTTATCGAAACTCTTGTAAATAACGGCTTTCTTTCAAGCTACGCCGGCATCTATCATCTTCATGAAAGGAAAGAAGAACTGATAGAAAAAGGACTTATAGGGAAAGAAAAGAATACGGAAAAGCTTTTAAGCGAGATAGAGAAGTCAAAGGAAAACGAACCGGACAGGCTCTTGACAGGCCTTGGGATAAGGAATGTGGGAAAGCGGACCGCCTCCGATATCATGAAGCATTTTAAGGATATACGCCTTCTTCCGGAAGCTTCCAGGGAGGATTTCCTCTCCGTACCCGATGTGGGAGACACCATAGCGGAAAAGCTCTGCGAATTTTTCCATAATGAAAAGGATCTCTCTGTTTTCAATGATCTCCTGTCCTCAGGACTTAACCCAATTATGCATGAGGTGGAAGGAGCAACGGAAAAGCTTAAGGGGCTCACTGTGGTCGTCACCGGAACCCTTAAGAACTACGGACGGAAGGAGATACAGGAGGTCATCGAAAGGAACGGCGGCAAAGCCACCGGCAGCGTAAGCAAAAAGACGGATCTCCTTATCGCTGGCGAAGCTGCGGGAAGTAAGCTTGCCAAAGCCCAGGAGCTGGGCATAAAGGTAGTGAGCGAAGACGAATTTATCGCCATGCTGGATTTTTGACGCGGGAGGGTTATTGTGGTATTATCCTTGTCAACATATTTATGAAACAGAGTTTATGAAATTCACCACACAGGAGGTTTTATCATGTTTTGTCCTAACTGCGGAGCAGAAGTAGATGAAAATGCAAGGTTCTGCAACAATTGCGGAACAGAGATCACCGGAAGCGCGGATAGCACCGAAAGCACTGAAAGCACGGAAAGCAGTGCGGAAAGTGCAACAGGCGGGGCAGAAGACGTACAGAAGGTTGAAATCTATACGGACTACAGCGATAACGGCGGTCCTGCGGTAAACGATCCCATAAGAGGCTACGGCACCAACAGGAATATCGTACTCTGCATCATCTTTACCCTCATTACCTGCGGTATATATTCTCTTTACTGGATGTATGTGCTGAACGAAGAGATCAATTCGCTTTCAGGTGAGGAGAACGCCACAAACGGAGGACTGGTCATCCTGTTTTCCATCATTACCTGCGGGATCTACTCTCTTTACTGGTATTACAAGATGGGAGAGAGAACGGATACCATCAAGCAGAAGATAGGTATGTCTGCGGGAAGCAGCAATATCCTCTTCCTTGTGCTTGGTATAATAGGCTTCGGTATCGTGAATTACATCATAATGCAGGATGTGATCAATAAGTCTGTAGAAAATATGGCATGAGTCAGCGCCTGTTTCTGCGGCGTGAGCGTAAGGCTCTTTTACGGAGCAGATCGCCATACCAGACAGTAAGGAGCGAAATGATAAGTGAAAGAAGGCTTATCAGTGTTCCGGCCTTAAGTCCCCTTGGGAAGAATTCGATCCTTATCACATGATCGCCGGGGGTCAGAGGGGCGGAAATAAAGAGACCGTCAAATAATTCGATGGGGGTCTTTTCCCCGTCCACATAGAGAGTCCAGCCGGGTTCATAGGGCACCGTGAGAACAAGGTATCCCTTTGAAGCCGGTTTTATTCTGCCTTCAAGGCTGTCGGCGTTTTTTTCAATATCAAATAATCTCTCCGAAGCATTGAGCATTTCGGAAAAGGAATCAAGCACCGAAGGGTTTAAGCGGTAGAATTCAAGATCCAGGTCTTCATCCTCCTTTTCTTCTGAAAGGAAGGTGGCCACCGTGCCCTTTTCATGAAAGCCGAGATCGTAGATGTATCTGTATTTATGGGCTGTCATTTTCCCGTCAGGGGAGGAATCCGTCATGGAGATCTTTAATTCCCCCTTGGTCTTGGAAGCGTTATATGCATAGAGATGGCAGTCGTCTATGAATTCAACGCTTTTCATGGAAGGACCCTTTTTGATGATCCCGGAATCGGAGGAACCGTATTCCATAAGGGCAGTACCCGAGAGGTTCAGATCATGCATAAGGCTGTTCTGGGCTTCTGCCGGGGAAAGATTGCTGTTTGGAGAACTCATTTCCCCGTCGATTATCTTTTCCGCATCGGAAGCCGGGATAAAAAGCTTTCTTTCCGCTTCGTCATTAAGGCGGAGGATATAGCCGTTTGGAATGGAATCGGTAAATTCATAGAGAACGGAATTGTTACTGAAGCTTACGGGCTTTGCTATATCTTCCGAGAAGTAGACATTGTTTTCCGGCACAAAGACATATCTCTGGCCGAGGAGCATGGAAGTAAAGGCCGTTGCACCGTCAGAAAGGTAGAAGACCCTGCTGTTCATGAAGCCGTATTTATTCAGATACTTGATAAGAAGCCCGTTTGTGGTGGATGAGAAGTTGGACAGCGAGGAGTAGTCAATGGTCATGGAATTGTTCCTGACTGTCCTGTCCACTTCGTCGGCCCTGGAAAGAGGAGCGTCGTTTTTTCTGTCCATTTCAGCCTTTACCTCATTTAACACCTTGTAGTCATCATATTTTGAAAAATAGTGGCTGCGGTGGACGGTGCGGCTGTTGGTGAGATACATGTTAAAGAACACTTCCGCCGCAAAGAAGAACAGTATAGCGTAGCGGAATACCAGCTCCTGTCCGTTTCCGGGAAAATGTATCTTGTCCGGAGCGCTGCGGTATAAAAGGAAAAGAAGTGCCGTGCACAGTGCGGATATGATGGTCACGGTCCTGCTGAGGCCGTCAGTATTATCATCTTTATAAAGGAAGAGGGTCAGGACCGTAAGTATCAGGGGCAAAGCTATGGAAAGATAAAAGGATCTTTTATTCATATCCCGGAGAGCAAGAAAGGCCTCGTATGAAACAGTGACAAGGAGCAGGGTATAGAGATAGCCTTGCCTTGCCGGCAGGGAGTCCGGATAATTAAAGCCGTGCCAGATGAAATTTAAGAGATTAAGGTTAAAGGATAAGAGAAAGAATCCAAGGAGAGCCAGATTGCAGATCCTATCCTTAAGGGGGGTCTTATCCGAGAAAGCAAATACGAAAACAAGGAAGATCACAAGGATCCCGCAGTAGATATTTGGTTCATGACCGAGGCCGGTCTCCGGGACCACTCCAAAGAAATGCCTTGTAATAAGCTCGGCGGGACTCAGATAGAAGGTTAGCTCCTTGGGAAACCTTATATTGGTAAAGGTGGTAAATCTCAGTGCAAAGTATTCCGGCAGGATGTAGATCGCAGCGGTGCCGCCGGATAAAAGAGAAAAGAAGATGAACCTTGCAATGACCTTCAGATTGAACCCCTTTATCACCTGCAGGACGATAAAATATAAGAAAACATAGATGCATAGCATTATTGACAGATAGTAGTTAGTGAATATGGCATAGGATAAGGACAGATAATAGATAAGAGGAGAGTCGCCGTCCGCCATCTTTTCAAGTCCCAGAAGAACAAGAGGAGCTGCAAAGAGCACATCCATCCACTCCACATTCCAGTTATAGGCCGCCATATAGGCACTCATAACATAGGCGAAGGAGAAGAAGGACATGGCGGGATCATGTCTCTTAAAATGGTATGAAAGATATGCGGAGGAACCAAGGCCCATAAGACCGGTCTTTACCACTACCGAATAGGACATGAACTCCAGGATATACTTTTCCGGAAAGAGCACTATAAGGAAATTCAAGGGTGAAGCCAGATAGTAGACGATGACTGCCAGGAAATTGGCTCCAAGTCCCGCATTCCAGGAATACCAGAGACTGTCACCGGATTTAAGCTTTCTGTAATACTCGTAGAAAAAGGGGGTATACTGCTGGTACATATCCTTTTTTAGGAAGGTTATGTCCCCGAAGGGATAGATCTTCCTTACGGCAAATAAGAGAAGAGTCAGAAAAAAAGGCAGAAAAAAAGCCACTGCATAAAAAACCGCCTTTGTATGTTTTTCGTAAAAGCTCTTTAATCCGTCCATTAAAACAGAACCCCGTTAGTAGTCAAACATATGGTAGTATTGCATACGGCGGTAATTCTGTAAAGCGGGATCTTTTATATCGGCGGTTTCCGCTCTGCCGTCCTTATAGACGGTGCAGACAGAGGTGACTACGGGGGTTTCCCGGTACTGCTCTTCAAGAAAGGCCCGGTAGCCTATAAGATCAAGGCCTGCGGTCTTAAGGACCAGGTTTCCGAGATAATTGGCACTTATCTCCATATTCTTTTCCCCGGCTATGCGGTAATTTGCCCAGATTAAAAAGGGTACCTTATATCTTAAACGCAGTTCTTCTTCATTTAATTCACTGCATTTTCTGCCGTTTAGGTTTAACAGGGGCTCCACCACGGAGTCCGTGGGCTGGTGATCCCCGAAAAACACCACGATGCTTGGGTCATTTATACTGTCAAAATAGGAGATGAGATCCTTAAAGGCGCTGTCGGTAAGCTTTTCAAGGGACAGATACCTCTCTATGGATCTTACGTTGTCAAGTCCCGTGACCTCGATATCCGGATCGAAATTATCAAAATCCCCGGTATAATCCGAATGATTCTGCATGGTCACATTATAGGAAAATAAGGGGGTGGTTTTCCCGTTTGCCTTGTATCTGTTTATTATCTCGGAAAACAAAGCCCTGTCGCTTACGTATTTTCTCACTTTTTCATACTCATTTCCCTTGAAATGATCTATGAAGAGCATTTGCTCAAAGCCCAGAAGAGGATAGACCCGGTTCCTGTCCCATCCTCCTGCCTTGTAGGGGTGCATGGCCTCCGTATTATAGCCTGCTTCCTTAAGATAAGAGGGCAGGGCCGGAGTCTCTTCCTTTATGAACTGCTGGAAGGGAATGCTGCCTGCAGGGAGAAAGGCCATGGAGGAGCCGGTCAGGAATTCAAATTCCGTGTTTGGAGTATTTCCACCCAGTACGGAAACATTTAAGCTTCCGGAAATGCAGTTTTCGTCTTCGTACAGGGAACGGATAAAGGGCATATAGTCCTTGTTTGTCTCGAATTCCGCAATAACAGCGGGGTCGGAAAAGGCCTCGCACATGATGACTATGATATTGGGGGTGTTTTCATCCGCCTTTTTGACCGGAGTATCCTCTCCGTATCTGTCCTTTAAGAGAGCCACCGTCTTTTTCCGGCTATAGCCCTGAGGCTTTTTCACCTTCAGGAATTTAAGGTCATAGAGAAAGGCGTATGCCATGCCGTCACGCATGGTCATGGTGGAGGGAGTGAAGAGCTTGTCGTAGATCCTTAAGGCTTTAACGGTGCGTTCCGACTGTACAACGGGAATATAGACAAGAAAAAGGAGCAATACCGTTATTATGAGGATCCCGAGCCTTAACTTCCTTCTCCTTAGCCTCATCTTACAGAAGATAAGGCTCATCCAGATAAAAATGAAATATAGGATGACAGGGACTGTTGTCCTGTCAGGAGTGTAGTCATAATCCCGGGAAACACTGAGAGCGGTCTTAAGGGACATGAGATCCCAGGGAACTATGGTATTTCCCCGGAAAGAATAGACATAGTGATCCGCTATCCCGAAAACAAAGGCCGAGACAGAGAGTATATAAAGAGAGGCCCTTAAGGACCCGGTGAGGGCATAAAAAAAGAACTCCAGGAGATAAAAAAAGACCAGGTTAATGAGCTGCATAACAGCCCTTATCCCCCATTTTTCCACGAAGGGATTTCTTAAAAACCATTCCATTCCCCAGAAAATGAGCAGGGGAAATAAGACAAGGAAGCAAAGGTCCCTTGTTTTACGGATCTCCGCTCTTGTCATCCGGCAGATCCTCCAGAGTATAGGGAGTAGTCTGGTATACGTAGTAATTAAGCCAGTTGGTATACAGATTATTGGCGTGGCTCCGCCAGGAGAGAAGAGGACGGTTTTCCGGATCGTCCCCTGGATAATAATTCTTCGGGATATCCGTATCCAGTCCCTTGTTTCTATCTCTCACATACTCCTTATCAAGAGTCAGTCTGTCATATTCCGGATGTCCCATAACATAGATCTGGCTTCCTCCCCCGGTCATGCAGAGAAAGATGCCGGCTTCTTCGGATTCTGCGCAGACTGTCAGATCCTTACAGTTATATATGTCTTCCGCTTTCACACAGGTATACCTGGAATGGGGCGCATAGAACACATCATCAAAACCCCGGACCAGAGGGATCTTCCGGTTCATGACCTTATGGGAATAGATCCCGAAGAGCTTCTTTTCAAGCCTGTACTTTGGCAGTCCGAAGTGATAAAAGAGACCGGCCTGGGCTCCCCAGCAGATATGGAAGGTACTGGTCACATGAGTCTTTGTCCATTCAAAAATGGTACAGAGCTCCTCCCAGTAGTCCACCTCATTGAATTCCAGTGTCTCCACCGGAGCTCCCGTTATTATCATGCCGTCATAACGGTGTCGGCGGATCTCTCCGAAGGTGGTATAGAACTGGTTCAGATGATTGGCGCTGGTGTTCTTTGACACATGGCTCTCTATTGTCAGAAAGGTGATGTCCACCTGCAGGGGTGAGTTGGAAAGGGAGCGAAGGATCTGCAGCTCCGTATCCTCTTTTAAGGGCATGAGATTAAGTATCACTATCTTTAGGGGACGGATATCCTGGTGCAGTGACCGGTATTCGTCCATCACAAATATATTCTCGTTTTCCAGTATCTCCCTTGCGGGCAGATCCCGCTGTACCTTGATCGGCATGGTATTTACCTCTGTTCCTCAGATTATCAGTATACTTTATCACTAATTTCCGTTTATCACAAGTCATCATACCCTGCGGACACTATTGTCGGACAAACTTCCATGTTTTATAATTTATTTAAGGATCGAGAGGAGGGCCGGGACAGATCAGTACGGAACAATCAAAGGCAAAGGAAGGTCCGGTACACTATAACGCATTTATAAGCTACAGGCATGTTGAACCGGATCAGACTGTGGCAAAGGAACTCCATAAGAAAATAGAGAGGTTCAGGCTTCCCGGAACCTTAAGAAATAAGTTCCCCAGAGAAAGATGGGGGATAGAGCGGGTGTTCCGCGATCAGGAAGAGCTTCCCCTCGCGTCCAATCTGTCGGATCCCATAGAGGAGGCTCTTAAAAATTCCGACTGGCTTGTGGTGATCTGCTCCCCCAGGCTTCCCGAATCCAAGTGGTGCAAAAAGGAGATAGAAACCTTTAAGGCTTTGCACGGACAGGATCATATCCTTGCCATTCTGGCGGAGGGTGAGCCGGAGGAGTCTTTTCCCGAAGCTATCAGGCACAGAGAGACTGAAAGCGTGGATGAGGCCGGCAATGTGGTAAAAACACTTGAAGAAGTCGAGCCTCTTGCCGCAGATGTACGTTCTGCGGATCCCCATAAGAGAAGCAGGATGATCGATGACGCTGTCCTCCGCCTTGCAGCGCCGATGTACGGCCTTGGCTATGATGGTCTTAAGCAGCGTCACCGCGAACAGAAGATCAAAAGGGTCGCATTGATAAGCGGGATCTGTGCTTCCGTTTTCTTTGTTTTCAGCATATGCATGACGGCTCTTACCATGAAGATAAACACCCAGAAGCAGACAATAGAAAGCCAGCATGAGGAGCTGCAGGAGCAGTACCTGCTGTCCAGAAAAAAGTATGAGGAGTCCATGACCCTTGTGTCAAAGGAGCTGTTGAATAGCGGATCAAAGAAGGATGCTCTGTATGCCATCAGAAATGCCATGCCCTCTTCAAAGGAGGAAGAGCCTGAACTGTACTCATCAGCAGCCCAGAAGGCGCTTACAGATGCGCTGGGGGATTATTGGATCGATATGCTGGTGCCGGAGGAAGTGACAGAGCTTCCCGATGATGATTTCTGGGGAAGCTCCGGGGATTATGCATTTCTTGAGGACTATCTGGGTGGAAAGCAGATAATATGCGCAGAGGAATTTGAGAAGGAGAAGGTCCTAATCGTAACTACGGATTTTAACCTGTACCTGTATGACAGGGCGGAAAACACCCTTGATGACTATACAGCCACCTGGCTTCCCGAAAAGCCGGAAGAGTATGTTTTCGGCGCAGCATACAGGGATGGTTTCCTGTATGTCCAGTTTGCCGATTCCCATCATGCGGTCCGCTACCGTTTCAACCGGCGGGATGATTACGAATCCGCAGGGAACATAGCATACAGTGATTATTCCGCATCCAGAGGTCCTGCGCTTAAGGATAACGAGGAAGCCATGTCGGATGACGGAAGGTATAGTCTGTTCCTCAGGGAAGACCACACTGTAGAGATCTTTGAGGATGGCTCCGATACGCCGGTGAGCACCCTATATGACGTTCACGGTACATTTACGGGACTTAAGAGCCTTAATGGCACCGGATACTATGTGCTTACCGGATATAATACGAGTTATCTTCTTAATGATGAACTGGAGATCATTGCGACCCTGCCGGGATTCTATGATTATGATGAGAAGAGGAAAGCGCTCATACTTTTCAGAAACAGCAGCTTTTCCTCCTATGACGATCTGATATATGTCCCCTTACGGGAATATGATGACCTGATAAGGGAAGCGGATGAACTGCTTTCCGGATATGAACCCTCCGCGGAAACAAGAGAGCGTTACAGAATGCTGGATGATTGAAATTGTCGCAACCCCCCATCAGAGGTTTAATGGCATTTCCACGGTCTTACTTTACCAATCCAGCCATTTTCATTCCAATACTTAAAATCTGTATATTCAGGGTTCTGTTTACCAAGACTTGTCTGCAGCATCCTAACGGCATAAAACTTTGCCTTCACCACAACACCTGTGTGGCCCGGTCTGCTATAATCGATGGCTCGCATTTTCTGTGCAATACGGTCCAGCTTCTTTTTGAAGGATGCTTTCCTCTTATCCTCGATCTTTTCCCAGTCAATTTCAGACATCAGCTTAAAACTTACGACCTTGATGGTCGAGATGCCCCACCAGGAAAGGCTGTCTTTAATATCCTTTGCTGCGGATTTCCCACCTTCTCCCAGGCAATGTGTGATTATCACAGAAAGTTTCCCGAACATTTCCTTTGCAGTGCGGTGAGTCATCCACCTGTAACCGAAATGGTCAAGCATAGCCTTCATTGCGCCGGTCGTATGGAAAACATATGCAGGTGATGTAAAAATGAGCAGATCCGCTTCAAGCATTGACTTCTCGATCTTCTGAACCTTTTCGGAGTCCTTGCAACGAATCTGATCATTCCTGAAACACGCAGTACATCCCATACAGAACCCCGGCCCATCTTTGGGAAGATAATATTCCGTGATTTCCGAATCGTTTCTGAACTGCTCTAAAAAGATTTCCTTCATTCTGTATGTAACACCGTGTTTTTCGGTCCCATTGATAACCGCAATCTTCATGTTCCTGTTCCTCCGAATAATCTGTTATGCCTGATTATTTTCCGGTTGAATGCTTTATCAAGTATCTCTTTATGATCAAATATCCGTAAAAGAACCAGATGTAGAAATACCACAATACCAGCGTAATTGCCGGATATTCAATAGCTGCAAACTTCATAATAACAGCAATGATAATTATGAACACCGAAAAAAGATGTATCCATATGGTCTTTTCTTTTCTGTCAGCTGCTAAATGAAGTATAGTCGCCGGCATAAATGAGTAATCCATACAGATAACAAGAATCCCCACAAAATCATACCATTTCAATGTCATCCCTTCATAAAACACACCTGCAATAGCCAATGTAGTAGCTGCAAAAACAAATATATCCACTATTCCCGTTATATTACGCAACTTGTTCATGGTTTTCATTCTCCTTGGTTGATTATCCTTACAAAAATCGTCGGTCTTTTATTTTGTTAAATTCCGGGCGTTCCATCCTTACTGTCTCTTCTTTCCCCGCCTGCTTATCTCTGCCTTTTCTGACATTATCTTAGACTTGCACCACTTAACAACATCAGCTTCATCGAGCGAAAGATTTTTCTTTATTCGAACCTCACCCATGGCGGTTGTATGTATTCTGTCTATTTTCTCGGTTCTACGTCCGCTTTGTATTCGATAGATGTCAGTCCAAGATGTCCCGCACTCTCTATTTCCAGATGGCCATAAATTGCTCTATGCAGCCGATGATTTTCTCGCACTCCGGCATATTGGGACCGGTCCTCAGAGCAATGGCATATCCTTTCTTCCCGGGCCTGATAGATGCATGGGGCTCGTGTGTATTGCACCAGGGTGTACATCTGTCGATGAACGTCTTAAACTGCCCGGGGATATCAGCCCAGTATGACGGAGAAACGGAGACAACAATATCCGCCGCATCATACTCATTCATTATATTTTCGATGACCGTTGAGTCGCTCATGATACACTTCGCCGTACTGTGGCATGAACGACAACCGTAGCGTTCTTTTCCCCACCAATTTGGGATAAGCTCTTTTAAAGTGATAGTTTCTCTTTTTTCGTAGTCAACCAAGATTTCCATGTTTTCATTTGCCTCATCCAATTGATAATA
>JAFVEU010000096.1 GCA_017475845.1 Lachnospiraceae bacterium
ATTTATGTCTTCATGCCCTGCTTCCCTTAAGCCCCGGAAAACCTCTTCAAAAAAGCGGTCCAGCCTGTCAGGAACGGAGAGAAAGCCGGAGCCCCTTTTCTTTGCGGCCACATCCTTTGAGGGGCAGCCAAGATTAAGGTTGATCTCCTTATAACCCTTATCTGTAAGCCAGCAGGCGGTATTCAGGAAATCCCCGGGGTCATTGGAAAGTATCTGGGGGATAAGCGTCAGTCCCGCGTTATTCCCGGGTGATACATCCTCTTCCTCTCTCTTTTTATGCCTGCTTCCCGCGGGTACAGCGGAAATAAAGGGGTTAAAGAAAACATCAACCCCGGAAAACATGCTGTTATAAAGATTTCTGAACCTGAACCCCGTTACATCCTCTAAAGGCGCAAAATAGATCTTCATAAACCGCCGTGCTCCGATAATGCTTCATGAAAAATGATGCCGCTTTCCCCGTACCATCAGTGTCCTTGCGTCATCCGGCCGGAGTTTCCAGTATTTGCAGAGGAGCTCTACTATCCTTTCATCCATGACCCCGGCCTCATTAAGAGCTGCTGCAGCCCTGATGATATCGTCTTCTTTTTTAAGCAATATCTCTTCCCGCCTGTGATCCTCAGCGTTTTTCTTAAAAAAATCCTTTACCCCGGCGGCGGCTTCTGACAATGTACTGAATACCGGATTATCTTTTTTCATATCCCTACCGCTTTCCGTGTGAAAGAATATAACCGATGGTACCGGGAGCGTATTCCTCCTTCTTCGGGCTGCCGCCACGCTTTCCGGCAGGCCTTTCCCTGTCCTTTGCTCCGCTTCCCTTTTGCGGTGCTCTCTCCCTGTTTACACCATCCACCATGGAAAGGGATATCCTTCCCTTCTTCTCATCCACTTCAAGGACCGTCACTTCCACGATATCACCCACTGACACCACCTCCAGCGGGTGCTTTATGAACCTGTCGGACATCCTTGAGATATGCACCAGTCCGTCCTCATGGACACCTATATCCACAAAGGCCCCGAAATCTATAACATTCCTCACGGTGCCCTTAAGCTTCATCCCCGGCTTTAAGTCCTTCATTTCCAGCACATCCGAACGGAGGACCGGTTTCGGCATCTCCTCTCTCGGGTCCCTTGCCGGCTTTTCAAGCTCTGACAGGATATCGTTCAAGGTGATCTCACCGCAGCCTATCTCTTCCGCCAGAGCCTTTTTATCCTTTATATTCTTCTTAAAATCCCGGATCTTCTCTTCTTCCCTTATGCCGCAGCCAATCTTTTCAAGAAGTGCCCTTGCGCTGGCATAGGACTCGGGATGGACTGCAGTGGCATCAAGAGGCTCTTTTCCGCCGTTTATCCTGCAGAATCCGGCACACTGCTCAAAAGCCTTCGGTCCCAGCTTCGGCACCTTCTTAAGCTCGGATCTTGAGTGGAATTCACCGTTCTCTTCCCTGTAGGATACGATATTCTTTGCCACTGTGGAGGATATGCCCGAGATATAGGATAAAAGGGAGAATGACGCGGTATTTAAGTCCACGCCCACACTGTTCACCGCATCCTCCACCACTCCTGAAAGGGTATCGGAAAGCTTCTTCTGGTTCATGTCATGCTGATACTGTCCCACTCCTATGGACCTGGGCTCTATCTTTACAAGCTCGGAAAGAGGATCCTGCACGCGCCTTGCGATGGAGGCCGCGCTTCTCTGCCCCACGTCAAACTCCGGGAACTCCTCCGTGGCAAGCTTGCTTGCGGAATATACACTTGCTCCCGCTTCATTGGTTATCACATACCTGACATTTGCTTCCGGTATCTCATGAAGGAGCTCTGAAACCACCTGCTCCGACTCCCTTGAAGCAGTGCCGTTTCCGATGGAAATAAGGGATATCTTATATTTGGCGATAAGGGCTTTAAGGACCTTCTTCGCTTCCTCCGTCTTATTATGGGGCGCCGTAGGGAAGATCACTTTGGTATCCAGCACCTTACCCGTGGGATCCACCACTGCCAGCTTGCAGCCGGTCCTGAAGGCGGGATCCCAGCCGAGGACCGTCTGTCCTGCGATGGGAGGCTGCATGAGAAGCTGCTTTAAGTTCTTGCCGAATACATCAATGGCGCCGCTCTCTGCTCTCTCCGTAAGCTCATTCCTTATCTCCCGTTCGATGGAGGGCTTGATGAGCCTGGAATAGGAATCAGCTGCAGCAGCCTTTATCACCGGGGAAGTATAGGGATTATCCGATATGATGATCTGCTTATTTAAGTAATTAAGGATCCTCTCCTCCGGAGCCGTAACGGAAACAGTCAGGAACTTTTCGCTTTCCCCACGGTTAATGGCAAGTATCCTGTGTCCGGCTGTCTTTTCAACCCCCTCCTCAAAATCATAATAATTCTGATAAACACTCTCCGCCTCCGGATCCTTCGCTTCTGACTTAAGCTTTCCGTCGGACCTGGTGATATTCCGGATATACTCACGGTATCCGGCGTTATCGGATATCTGCTCCGCTATGATATCCGAGGCCCCGGCTATGGCAGCCTCCACATCGGGAACTTCCCTCTCCGCGGCTTTTACAGCATCTTCTGTGCTGTCGGATGCCGGAGTTATCTTACCTGTCACATACTTTTCCGCCTCTTCTTCAACAGGATGATCCGTATCCTGCTTAAGGATAAACAGGGCAAGGGGTTCCAGCCCCCTCTTCCTTGCGGCATCGGCCCTGGTCTTTTTCTTCTGCTTGTAGGGCCTGTACAGATCCTCCACCGTCACAAGCTTTTCCGCTGCAAGAATGGAAGCCTTTAATTCGTCGTTTAGCTTCCCCTGCTCGTCGATAAGAGCTATGACCTCCTGTTTCCTGTCCTCAAGGTTCCTTAAATACTCAAGCTTCTGCGCAAGGTTACGGAGCTGCTCATCATCCAGGCTGCCCGTTGCTTCCTTCCGGTAACGTGCTATAAAGGGAATGGTATTCCCTTCATCAATAAGCTTTACCGCAGCCTCAACCTGCCATTCCTTTGCGCCTATCTCCTCCGAGATCATCCTTATCATATCCATTGTTCCCTTATCCACTCCGTTTTTCTTTATTTTAATAATACCCGGCAGCCGCAGCCCTTCTGCCTGTTATGAAAAACACCCCCTGAGGGGTGTTATGCGCTGAACGCGGCTGCGGGCCGTTGACTTGAACCCGCACTGATATGCGCCGGATGGGACTTGACCCCACACGTTTTACAACACAGGAACCTAAATCCTGCTCGTCTGCCAGTTCCGACACCGGCGCTTTTTTCCGGATCTATGGTGTTATCTCCACAAGGCAGTAGGGCTTTCCCTTTGCGTTATTTAAAGACACCGTAAAGATCCTTGTATCCTCCTCTGTCCTGTCATTTATCACAGGATAGATAAGATCTCCCTTAAAGGCCTGCTTCCTGTATTCCACCTTAAGCCCTTTGGGATGGGTGCGGTCTCCGAAGCCCATCTCCTCCAGAGCGTCAGTGGCAAACCTTATGTACTGCTCGTTATTCACATGCCTGTTTATATCCAGATCCCGCTGCCGCACGATAAGCTCCCCGGCTTCGGAATTTTCCCCGTTCTTCGGGAAGATGATCTTCCTGTCGGAGTAATCCATATCCAGCTTCTGCTCCGACGGATAGGACTCCGCCACCTCCTCCGGGATGAACATTGGCAACTGCTTTTTTAAGTCCACCAGGGTCCAGATGGAATTCGCCTTTGCGATCATATTCCCCCCGGAGTCCTCCATGAAGAAATTCCTGCAGCCGAAGAGCCCTTCCACGCTGTAGGGAATGGTCCCGATCTTAATATCCTCATAGAGCGAGGGATAGCGGGATACCTCAATCTGCCAGAACAGTATCATCCATGCCATCCCCTTTTCCATAAGCGCTTCCCATGAGCCCTTTGTTCCTGCCGAATGAAAGGTGGAACAGTCCTGGAAATAATTCACCAGAGCAGGCAATGTCAGCTTTTTATTCACACCGCACTCACTGTAGCGGATCTTAGTATTGAAACTGAACATCCCGTCAGAACCCGGCAGGCACTTCCGTCATGAGCTCCAGAGTGTACTCCTTATTCATCTTATTGCACATGGCAACAAAGGTATCAAGAGGCACGTCATGGAGTACGTTCTTTGAACCCCTCATGTTGATGGAAACCGTATTTTCTGCCTGCTCCTTGTCCCCGAGAACAAGAACATAGGGATCCTTAAGGGTCTTATACTGCTTGATCTTCACCTTCATGTTCTCATCGGTGTAATCTGCCTCCGCGCGTATCCTGTTCTCAAAGAGAAGGTCCGCCACCTTCTTCGCATAGTCATTATTCTCAACTCTTATGGGAACTATGCCCACCTGTACGGGTGAGAGCCAGAAGGGGAACTGTCCCTTAAAGTTCTCTATAAGTATACCGATAAATCTCTCCATGGATCCGAAGATTGCCCTGTGGATCAGCACGGGACGCTTGAAGGAACCGTCATCGGCCACATACTTAAGGTCAAAATTCAGGGGAAGCTGGAAATCCAGCTGTATGGTCCCCATCTGCCATTCCCTGCCAAGGCAGTCCTTCATCTTAAGGTCGATCTTTGGTCCGTAGAAGGCTCCGTCACCGGCATTTATCTCATAATTGCCCTCTCCCAGCTTGTGATCCAGTATTCTCTGCAGCGCTTCCTCGGCCTTATTCCAGAGGGCGATGTCTCCCATGAAATCATCCGGCCTGGTGGAAAGCTCGGCAGAGTACTCCAGTCCGAAGGTGCCGTAGATCTTCTTTGCGATATCCATGATGTCACTGATCTCGGACTCGATCTGTTCATCCGTTACGTAAGTATGGTCATCATCCTGATGGAACTCCTGCACCCTGAAGAGCCCGTTAAGAGCGCCGGATTTTTCTCTCCTGTGGATTATATCCGTCTGTGAGAACCTTAAGGGCAGCTCTCTGTAGCTCCTCTGCCTGCTCCTGTAAACATTGATGGAGTTAGGGCAGTTCATGGGCTTAATGGCATAAGTATTATTCTCATCTATGGGAACCACGAACATTCCGTCCTGATAGTGGGCCCAGTGTCCGGACTGCACCCAGAGCTCCTTTGAGGACAGCACCGGTCCGCTTATCTCCTGATAGCCGTGGGTCTCATGCTCCCTTCTCCAGTAATCAAGCAGGGCATTATATACCTTCCAGCCCCTGGGAAGCCAGTAAGGCATACCCGGAGCGGTATCGTGGAACATGAACAATTCCATTTCCGGCCCCAGCTTCTTATGATCCCTTTCCATGGCTTCCTTAATAAGATTCAAGTGATCCTTCAAGGCCTTTTTATCGGGGAAACCGTATACATAGATCCTCTGTAGCTGATCTCTCTTCTCATCCCCCCTCCAGTAAGAACCTGAAACCGACTTCACCTGAAAGGCTGCATTCATAAGCTCTCTGGAATTATCCACATGAGGTCCCCTGCAGAGATCCACGAAATCATCGCCGGTATAATAGATGGTGATGATCTCGTTTTCCGGAAGATCCTCTATAAGCTCTGTCTTATATTTCTGATCCTTAAAGATCTTCAGGGCCTCATCCCTGCTCACTTCCTTCCTGGTCCAGTCCTCTCCCCGCTTAATGACTTCCCTCATCTTATCCTCGATCATTTTGAAGTCATCAGTGGTTACAGTTCTCGGCAGATTGAAATCATAGTAGAATCCGTCCGCGATCTGGGGTCCGATGGCATACTGCACATCTTTTCCGAAGATATCGATAATCGCTTTTGCAAGAATGTGTGACAGTGAGTGTCTGTAGAGCTTTAAGTATTCTTCTTTTTCCATTTTCCTTTTCCTTTCCTAAAAAGACCTCCGCCTGTACCGCAGGCAGCAGCCCCTTTTCAATGCCGCCTGTACCGCAGGCAGCAGAGAAAATCCATCAAACAGTGCCGAATGCTATAATACCTTCCGTATTGTCTTCCGTCAAGGAACATAAATTTATGTAAACCATTTACTGTGGTCCGGGTGCTTATCCCTCCTCCGGATCACAGGAGCCTATTTCAGCAGTTCATCCCCGTATTTGGCATAGAGCTCATAAAGCCTTGCCATATCCTCTGCGCTGACCTTGTCCTTCATGGCAATGGCAGTGGCATTTACATCGCCTCCGTTGGCCTTATATATCTCCATCGCTTCGGCCAGGATCCCCTGATCCGCATACTTATTGACGATATCATCCACTTCCTCTGCATCCTCTTCAGTCATCTTTTCCTTTGCCTTGTCAATGGTGATATCGCTGCCGGTCTCCTCCTGGATGACCTTCTCCACGGCCTTCTTTGTGATCTCTCTGTTCACCGTCTGTGTAACGGGATTGGAATTGACCCCGTTCCCGGTGAATACCATGAATGCCAGAAGGATCACGGAAGTGAGCACTGCGGCTATTGTGATCACCAGCAGGACGCCGGTATTGTCACTCTTTTTCCGTTTTGACATATAAGTAACCCTTTAAGCTGTTCCGGACAGCCCCTGGTACCTGCTGTCCGGAACATGTATTTCTTATTTCACTTTGAGCTTCAATGTAAGCTTTGCAGCATTCTTTTCTTCCCCATAATACGCAGTGATCTTTGCGGTACCCTTCTTTCCCTTGAAGGTCACGAGGCCTGTGGTCTCATCCACTTCCGCCACATCCGCCTTGGAGGATTCCCACTTATCGGGCTGGATATTTACTCCCTCTGCCATAAGGGTCATGGGATCAAAGCTATCTCCCTCTTCTGCGTCCTCCTCAATGGAGAAGTTTTTGCTCTTTTCACCGAACTTCGGTTCTTCCACCGTAAAGGTGATCTCTTCCACATCCTGTCCTGAAGTATCCTGTCCGGTGATCGTCACCGTTCCGGATTTCTTTCCCTTTAAGATGCCCTTCTTGCTCACCTTTGCGATCTTCTTTTCTGCCTTGTTCTTAATGACAAACTTCGTGCAGCTCTCATTGAAGAGAGGTTTTACATCCGTTTTCTGCTTTGCAGCAAGGTGCTTTTTGCTCCTGACGATCACGGTACAGGTATCGCTAAATTCCTTACCGCTTGCATAATCCCTGGCCGTTCCGGTGATCTCTGTTCTTCCCGTGCCTGCTCCCTTAACAGTTCCCTTGTCATCTACCGTGACAACCTTTGTATCCTTGCTCTTCCAGGTGACCTTGGCGTTGGATGCGGGATTCAGGGTAGCTGCAAGGGTTGCGCTGCTTCCCTCGTCAAGTATTATCAGCTTTTTATCAAGGGTCAATCCTTTTACGGTATTATAGCTTCCGTCATCGGAGGTGATGGTCACTCCCTCGGCATGCTCCAGTACAAGCTCCTGTTTTTCATTAAATCCTGCCTTGACTTCACCGTTGCCGTCTGCGCTTCCTTCAATGATTATCTTTGTTTCCTTTTCCTCATCTATGTTCCGGAGCGTTATCCTGAAGGGATCCCCCTTCTCAAGGGAGGACAGGGCTGCCATGTTTTCACCGCTCTTATCATCCACCCTAAGGTTTACTGCAGGGCTTCCGGATTCAACCTTTATCATGTTCTCCTTATCAGCCATGCTGATGGTTATAGGATCGCCGTTATCGGCATCCTTCTTTTCCACCTTATAATCACCGGAACCTATGTAGAGCACATCCTTTTCGGGCACAGCAGTCTGGTCCTTATTTATGCCCATGGAGCGTAAAGTAAAGGCCCTGTCCTTTTCCACACTCTGTTCTATGGTAACTCCGCTTCCGCTGCCTTCCGCGATCTTATTTCCGTTCTCATCGTTTATGATATATTCCGGTACGCTGTTTCCGGTCTGATCCCCGGATTTCAGCCTGAACCGGGTATCGCCGCCCTCCACCAGCATACTCTTTAAGCGGAACTTGAGTCTGAATTTCAGACGGAACTTAAGCCTGAACTTAAGTCTGAACTTCAGTCTGAATTTAAGCCGGAACTTGAGGCGGAACTTAAGGCGAAACTTCAGACGGAATTTAAGACGGAAAGCAGTATCATTCTTCCTGTAGTCCGGGTCATTAAGCCATTTCTCGTACTCTTCCTGGTCTTCGTCAGTCCAGTTCCTGTCTATCTCCTCCAGTGCCGCTAACAGTGCATCTTCATCTGTGATATTATCGATCTCTTCCAATGCGTCTGCTTCTTCCTGAGAAATATCCGATCTGTCGACCCGTCCGTCCGAAAAGGCAGCTTCTTCTGCACCGGTCCAGGGATCCCTGTTATACAGATCCTGGAAGACCTTGTCCCAGATGAAGTTCTGGTAATCCCTCTCGTCTTCCTCCGTCCATTCTCCTTCATCGCTGTCCGCAGGCAGGTACCATTCCTCATCCCTGTAGGCTCCGTTATCCATCCATACCGCGGAGTATATATCGTAGGGCACGAAGGCAAAGTTCTCATCGTCAGCCGTGCCGTGCCAGACGATCTCCTGGTCATCGGCATTCAATCCCAGTTTATATTCCCAGCCTGTAAAACTGCCGTTTTCCCTTGTGAGGGTTATCCTTCTCTTTTCATTGGGGTGGTTGCAGTCATAGACATCTATTCCCCAGCCATCCTTATCTTCATTGGCGTCATAGGCTATAAGGGCGTGTCCTCCCATGTCACTGAAAAGACCGATGACCACAGGATATCTGCTCTCCCTTATCTCCTTAACCGCATCATCCATATCCGTATTAAGACAATAGGACGCCTGCACCCTCTCGTCAAACTGGGATATCTGCAGGGCTTCTATGAATTTCCGGAGATCACTTTCCAGCTCTTCATCCGTATCGTCGGAGGGATCATTATCCAGAGGATGCCCCACCAGGCCGAAGTCCTCAAGGGAGCTGCCGTAATCACTGTAATTACCGGTGTCTACCCCGTTCCCCGCTATGTTGAACAGACCGCTGGAAGCAGACATACCGTAACAGCTTCCGCCCCACTCGTCATCAACCATATCATAGACATAGCTTCCTCTTCTTCCGAATACCGCCCTGTAACGCGCTTCGGGGATATGGAAGCTTCCGTCCCTGGGATACCCGAATCCGCTATAACTGTTGGATATCTGCTTATAATTCAAGTTCCCGGTGACTGTGCCGCCGCCTTCATCGTCTATCTTGCTCCAGTCATAGGGAGCATCCCATTTGGGGCCAAGGATGGTAAGATAACCGGAAGCACTGCTGCTGTCCATGCAGAAATACCTTTGATCGTCCTTACCTGCCTGATATTTTGTCCCTAAGCCCCCTTCCAGGGAGGTACAGCCGGAGAACATATCATCTCCTGTAATACCTGTCCTGCCGTCAGGAACGCTGTACATATCAACATATATATGTTTGAGGGACTTGCAGTTCTTAAACATCTCACTGAAGTCGGTAGTATCACGTGTGGACATATTAAATCCTTTCAGATAGACATCTGTCAGATTCGGACAGTCCATGAACATTCCCTTAAGTGAAGATGGATATACACCTTGAAAATCAGGATTAACGAAAACCACGGTCCTTAAATTGGTACAGCCTCTGAACATTTCGTCAAATCCTGAATATCCTGCTGTTCTAAACGTACAATCGTTAAATACCACATACTCGATATGTTCATTATTTTTGAACATATCCATATTTCCCGGTGCATTGGCTCCATTATCAGTAAAATCAACACTATCAAACTCTGCATATTTTATTCTGGAACCCTCAAGGAGCTCGGGTGTCAGAATATTTACTGTATAACCATAAACCTTTATTGCTTTGACTGTATTCGAGAAAGCAGGTTTTTCAAAGCTTTCCCCCCTACTTCTTCCCAGGTTGATGTTATATTCATTTCCGTTACCATCTTTCGCAGTGGCAGGAATTAAAAGCTTTGTGCCGGTACCGTTATAGGAAACTATGTAAGCATAGCCCGGTGTTCCCGAAACCAATTCCGGATCCTTCCAGTCACTTAGGTTAAATTCATCCCATACCACCTCCGGAGGATTCTCTAAAAGGGTAAGGTATCCGGGAGTTCCGTCTTTATCGATCCTTAAATACTCATAATCAGTATCATTTTCATTAAATGTGGTCCCATTGCCTCCTTTAAGAGAAGTGCAATCAGTAAATACATCATTACCCGTAATATAATATCCAGCCAGATCATGATAAGCAAAATTGTGATCAACATAAATAGTCTGAAGGTCTTTACAACCTCTGAACATATCATCAAAATCAGCGACGTTGGAAACATCAAATCCCAGCAATGTTACAGTCTCAAGTTTCGAGCAATTATAAAACATACTCTCCACAGAATGTAACTCAGGCGTAACAGTGGAAGACGTAAAGCTGATATTGTTGAAGGATACCGTTTCCAGACTTGTACAACCATTAAACACATTATCCAATTGGACATCCACATTGCTATAATTGAACTCACAGTCGTAAAACGAAGCCTCCTTTAATTTCCCGTGCCCTTCAAAAGCTCTGACGAGGCGCGAATTATCGATGACCTCAAAAACCGTACCTCGGAAATCGACCTTTTCCATGTTTTTTTCACCGGTCTGTCTAAAAACATCTGCAGGATTTTCGATGGTAACCCCGTAATCGGTCCTGATCTCTTTAACAGTGTCTTTGAATACGTTTTGACATTTAGTATCGAGCCACTGTAGCTTAAGCACCTTATTATTCACCCTTCCGGGGAAGTTGAGTTTTGTTGCACTTCCCTTATAACCATATATGATGTATTTATACTGTTCTTCATCATATACCCAGTCAGTGGTATTGCTCGGATCAAAGGTCACCCATTCATCCCCTTCAGCAACACTTTCTCCCTTAAGCAGAGCAGTGCTTCCTTTGCTCTCCTCCGTGACTTTCCCGTCAGCACC
>JAFVEU010000097.1 GCA_017475845.1 Lachnospiraceae bacterium
AACAGCTCCGGATAGCACATGAGATCATGCACTCCAGAGCCGGGAATGAACGTATCAGGAAAATGGTAAAGGGGATAATGATAGAAAGCTATCTGCTGGAAGGCTGTCAGGAGATATCGGACCACATGGAGCACGGAAGATCCATAACGGATCCCTGCCTTGGCTGGGAGGATTCGGAAAAGCTCCTTTTCGAACTGGCTGAGTATTAAAAAAGCTATAGCTGGCCGGATATTAAAGACAGAAAGCTGCCAGGTCATGATGGCCTGGCAGTTTTCTGTCTTTATTTATCGGGATAAATCCCGTCAAAACAGGCCTTACACAGGGGAAGATCCCCCACCATGGCCTTAAAGTCACTGATCTTAAGATAGCTTAGGGAATCCGCCCCGATGCTTTTCCTCACTTCCTCATCTGAATGTTCAGCAGCAATGAGTTCCCTGCTGTTTGGCACATCGGTGCCGTAAAAGCAGGGATGGAGAAAGGGCGGGGAGCTGATACGGACATGAACTTCCTTTGCTCCCGCCTTTCTTAAGAGCTCTATCAGCTGGCGCATTGTGTTTCCCCGTACTATGGAATCGTCAATAAGTATTATCCGCTTATCCTTCACTCTGGAATTAAGGACAGAGAGCTTCATATGGACAGCGTTCTGACGTTCTTTGTCAGTGGGCTTTATGAAGCTCCGTCCTATATAGCTGTTTTTATGAAAGATAAATGCGAAGGGGATGCCGGATCCTTTGGCGTAGCCCTCAGCTGCGGCAAGTCCCGAGTCCGGGACACCTGTCACCAGGTCCGCATCTATATTATCCCTTTCAGCAAGGCACTGTCCCGCCCTGGATCTGGCATCATGCACTTCGACCCCGTCAATCACAGAGTCACTTCTTGCAAAATATATATACTCGAAGATGCAGTGGGCTCCGCCGCCCCGGCAGAGGCTTCCGTCGCTCTTCTTTCCCTCCGGGGTAATGGATATCACTTCTCCCGGAAGGATGTCCCTTATGATCTCGCCGCCTATTGATACTATTGCGGCGCTTTCGGACGCAAGTATATAAGTACTGTCTCTTTTCCCCAGGATCAGAGGTTTGATCCCGAAGGGATCCCTGAATCCCACAAGCTTCTTTGGGCTCATAACTATCACTGCGTATCCGCCCTTAAGCCTCCCGGCGGTCTTTATCACCGCTTCTTCAATGGAATTGGTCTTAACCCGGCTGCTTATGATCTCGTATGCAAGGACCTCCGAATCCGTGGAAGTAAAGTGAGCCTGCCCTCTGTACATCTGTTCCCTTTTGATCTCCTGAGCGTTTACGATATTTCCGTTATGAACCAGGGACAGACTCCCCTTTATGTAATTCATGGCTATGGGCTGGGCATTCTCGATAACGCTTTCCCCCGTGGTGGAATAGCGCACGTGTCCGAGGCCCGCATTTCCTTTAAGGCTTTCAAGAGTCCTTCTGTCAAAGACCTCGCTCACAAGGCCCATGCCCTTTTTGGTGATGAGATTGATCTCCGCTTTTCCGGTATCGGAAACCGACATTCCGGCAGATTCCTGTCCCCTGTGCTGCAGGGCCGTGAGTCCGCAGTAGATGTCCTCTGCCACGTTCTCACCCTCCGGCGCATAAATGCCGAAGACCCCGCATTCCTCATGAAGCTTGTCTGATAGGATCATATTTTTTACTCCACATCCTGAAGTGCGTCGAAATCTTCCTCTCCGGTCCTGATCTTAACAACCTTGCTGACAGGATATACAAAGATCTTGCCGTCTCCGATCTTTCCGGTATAAAGGGTCTTTTTCGCCGTCTCTATAACGCTCTCAACAGGTATTCCGCTTACCACCACTTCCAGCTTTATCTTCGGTAAGAGGGTAAGGTCCATCTCAACTCCGCGGTACATCTGTCCCGCACCCTTCTGGATGCCGCAGCCCGTCACCTGTGTAACGGTAATGCCGGTGATACCCAGTTTGTTCAGTGCCCTCTTTATCTTGTCATATCTGGAGAGCTTGGTGATGATCACAACCTTGTTCATGCCGGTATCAAGACCTGTTCCCCTTGTAAGAGCAGAGGCGTCCTCTACCGGAACGGAAGCCTTTCTCATGGCCTCGCTGGCCTTATCGTATTCATCCACGCCAAGGTTCGTGTTCTCGTTTGCGATCATGGATGCCGCGGTCATATCAACAATGGAGAAGCCAGCGTATGCGGATGACAGACCGTGCTCCATAACATCCAGACCTTCTATCTCCTCTTCTTCACTGACCCTTAAGCCGAAGATGGCTTTGATCACTGTGAAAACAATGATCATGGTGATCGCTGCCCAGGCTGCAACGGAAATGAATCCGATAAACTGTATCCCGAGAAGCTTAAATCCTCCGCCGTAGAAGAGTCCAACAAGCTCGTCGTTTCCGGGAGCCGAAGTCGTGGCAAAGAGCCCGGTGGCAAGGGTTCCCCAGATACCGTTCAGCATGTGTACCGCAACGGCACCAACGGGATCGTCGATATGAAGCACATAATCCAAAAACCAGACCCCGAAGCAGACCAGGAGTCCCGCCACCGCACCGATCACTATGGCACCGAAGGCATCCGTCACGTCACAGGGAGCGGTAATGGCCACAAGACCTGCGAGGGAAGCGTTAAGACACATGGAAACATCGGGCTTTCCGTACTTAACCCAGGTAAAGATCATACAGACCACGGTAGCCACGCTGGGTGCTATGGTTGTGGTAACAAATACGGATGCAAGCTGGTCTGTTGAAGTGCAGGCCGCACCGTTGAAGCCGTACCATCCGAGCCACAGGATAAATACTCCCAGGGCACCCACTACTATATTATGACCGGGAAAAGCGTTTACCTTTACGATCTTTCCCCTAACATCCTTTTCAAATTTCCCTATGCGGGGACCAACCATCTTTGCCCCTACTATGGCGGCTATGCCTCCTACCATGTGGATCGCGCATGACCCTGCAAAGTCGTGGAATCCCATCTGTGCAAGCCAGCCTCCGCCCCAGATCCAGTGGGCTTCTATGGGATATATGAGAGCGGATATCACTCCCGAATATACGCAGTAGCTTAAGAACTTTGTCCTCTCGGCCATGGCTCCCGACACGATGGTAGCGGTGGTAGCACAGAAGACCAGGTTGAATATAAAGTTTGACCAGTCAAAGCCGGCGTAGTTGCTGAAAATGTCAAATCCGGGTTTTCCTATGAAGCCCATCATGTCTTCACCAAGTAACAGGCCGAAACCGATAATGATAAATACGCAGCAGCCTATGCAGAAATCCATAAGGTTCTTCATCAATATGTTGCCGGCGTTCTTTGCCCTTGCAAATCCCGCCTCAACCATGGCAAATCCGGCCTGCATCCAGAATACAAGTGCGGCACCGATCAGAAACCATACAGCAAACAATTCTCCATCCAAAGCACTCATGATCTCTTCACTCATAACGTTCCTCCTCTTTTTCCTGTAATAAACGGAAATAAAAGAGGGCTTCCGGCCTTTCGGTCAGAAGCCCCGTTGCTCCTCCGGATATACCCGTGATACGGCTGCCTGCGCAGGCTCACCAGCCATAAAACGGGATCCTTATACAAAGAAAAGGGCAGCGACTGCATTCGGCGTCGTTGCCCTCTCTTGATCTTGAGATTATAAAGTGTCGATATAATAAAGTCAAGATTTTCTAAAAAAAAATTTTCAGGATCTGCTGGCGTCCCCGTTTTTGCCGCAGCTTCAGGATTCCTTGAAGTCCTTATTTTTGCTGCAGCTTCAGGATTCAGGATAATCCTTTTTTCCTTCGCAGTTTACGGACGCGGGGCAGTTTTCATTTTTGCTGCAGCTTCCGGCCCCCTTGAAGTCCTTATTTTTGCCACAGCTTCCGGACATGGGGCAGCCCCCGCAGCCCCCGCCCTTTTTCTTTGTGCTGACAATATGAGCCGCTGCACCTGTTATAAGCAGTAGCAGTATGAGAACTATTACTATGTCTGCCGTTGAAAGGATCATGGTCATTCTCCTTTCCTTGGCTTTATTATTAAGCTGTCAGCGATCTTCGAGGACTTTGAGAATTTTAGGGTTGAATAACCGATAAAGGAAAACACCACTGCTCCCACGAGATTTACCAGCAGATCCTTCATGGTATCAAGGATACCTATATCAAGATATCCGCCGTTTACTGTATAGGTTTCACCGGAGGCCGTGTGTATTATGGTCTCGGTGATCCCCGCCACGTCTATTGGAGTTCCCATATTTGCGGGATCAAGAGTCACAGAACCGAATTCCCGCACAATGTAATCCTTCTGCATGTCAAGGAAGAAAAGCTGATCCATGGTAAATTCAAAGAACTCCCACACCACGCCCACTGTCATTGAAAAACAGAAAGCCACAAGCGTCAGATAGAAGGGGGAAAGATTAAAGTTATCACTTTTCCTGTTCAGGAGATAAATCAGCGAAAAGCCTATGGCCGCGCAGAGGAAGCCGTTCATGGTGTGCAGCATGGTGTCCCAGCCCGGTATCCTTACGTAGTAATGGTTCACCTCACCCAATATCTCCGCCGCAAAGATGAAGGAGAATATGATCACCTGAAAAACCGGCGGTATGGTGAGATTCATCCTGTCCTGTATTATAGCCGGCAAAAAAAAGAGGATCAGGGAAAGAACGCAGAGCATTGCACTCTGGTAATTCCCCGTGAAAATACACCTTATAAGCGTGAG
>JAFVEU010000098.1 GCA_017475845.1 Lachnospiraceae bacterium
CTTGTTTCTTATCTCTGAAACAGGATGATCAGTCGCTGCGACCACCTTTGTAAAAAGTGGAGCCAACAGGAGAAATGAATATTTCTTTAGTATCCGAGGGAATGGGGAGCCGGAATCCCCATCAAGATGCTTGAGTGGCTCTGAAGCAATTTTTGCGAAAAAGCCGCTCTTAGCGATTCTTGCGTTGATTATCCCGAATTCGGGATAATTAGGGTTATACCGAAAAAAATCTTATCCCGAATTCTCTTAAAATAAGCCAAATTCATGGGATTTGATCTCGAAAAATTCGGGATAAGATTCCACTATCTGAAGGGATATGATACCAGATAAATTCGTGATAATGTATTTTTTACTTCAATCCATACAGACGCCTTAGTACGTCATCATCATTGATATCGTATGGTGATGAACCCTGAAAAGCTTCCGGATAATACTGGGCGGTCGCCTGCTCTATGGCTCTTCGCTTCATTTCAGTATCAGCATGCGCATACATAAGTGTTGTTGTAATGTCTGCATGCCCGAGCCACTGGGAGATCAGAGTCAGATCCATGCCATGCTGGTAAAGATGCATCGCCCGGCTATGCCTGAATAAATGAGGATGGATCTTCTCAGGCACATCTGGATTTAAGAGGTGTGCCTGACCGGCATATCTGTTCATAAAAACGCGGATCATATCATCAGAGATCGGATTGCAGATCCCTTTTCGGACTGTATAGAATAAAGGCCGGTCTGAAGATAAAGGCTCATTTTTATGAAATAACTGCAGGTAGTGCCTGTAATGGAGAACAGTCCCTTCCATCAGAGGGACAGAACGGTACTTATTGCCTTTTCCGTGTATTCTGACCTGCGGGGTGCTGTCCAGTTTGAAATCACAGACCCGGAGATCAACAATCTCCTGTATCCGTGCTGCCGTATCATACATAAGGACCATGATGAACTGGTTCCTGACCCCTTTTAAAGTCGATACATCCGGCTGTTCCAGGAGGCTTTTTATTGCCGATTCGTTCAGATATTCGATGATCTCAGCTTTCTCCGTCTTTTTGAAAGGGATCTTACAGATATCCGAATAGTAAGGAACATACGTCAAGTCCGTCAAGGCTGCATAGCAGAAGAAAGCCCTGAGGCAGTTCAGCCGGTGGTTCCTGGTCTTTATGCTGCAGTGTTTATCCATTTCGACATGGTCCAGATATGCATGTATCATCTCACCGGACAGATCTTTGAAGGAGATCTCCAGCAGTTTCACCTGCTTTTGCTCCTGTATGTAACTGAGCAGCTGGTCAAGGGAAGTCCTGTAAGCCCTGACTGTATTCGGGCTGCAGTTCCTTTTCACGGGAAGGTAATCCGTCAGGAAGTCTCTTATCATCTGATACAGGGGGTTCTCCTTTATCCTTCCCATGGGACCACCTCCGGAATGATGTCTGCAAAGGAAGCCCAGTCTATCCCCTTATTCTTCAGGAGGTTTTCAGGAAGCAGATGGATATAGTAAGCTGTCTCCACCAGGCTGTAGTGCCCCATATAGGCACGGAGCCGCGGGAGCATTGCGTTCATGTCCTTTCCCTCATCCAGCCAGCGGTTCACATTATATGTGGCAAACCGGTGGCGCAGGTTATAGATCGTTACACGGGGCCAGTCTTTTTCAGACAGGTCTGGGCGCACCTTCTTCCAGCATCTTGAAAAGCTGCGGTTCAGCCACTTTTCATCTATTGGCCCGGTCTCTGACCCGGGGAAGAAGTAAGGGTTGTCAGGATAGAAGAACTGCCTCATCTGGTCATATCTGTGGCACAGGGCCGTCATGTCATCTGACATGACCACGATACGTTCCCGTTTCTTTTTCGTGTTGGTGATAAGGATCTCACCAGTATCCAGGTTGATGTACCTGCGTTCCAGCTCACGGCCTTCCTTTGGCCTGAGGCCGCAGGTATAGATCAGCCGGAACAGGACAGGAAGGATAAGCTGGGAATGTGGGACTTTCTGGCTTTCCGCCATTGCATCGATCTGTGCAAACAGGGCAGCTAGCTCATCATCTGAAAAGATATACCGGTCCCTGGGTCTGTCCTTCCCGAAATATCTGTCGGGCAAAATATAGGCATCCTGTCCGGAAAGTTTTATATACACTGCGAGCAGGCGTATCGCTGCCGCCCTGGAAGAGGTCCCTGTATTTATCTTTCCTTCCCGGATCACCCAGGACATGACAAGGTATTCGGTGAGAACAGTTTCATCCGGATAATGCCGGATGCAGTACTGGTCAAAGCTTTTTAGCAGGGAAGCATGAGGCTCGATGACATAGCCAAGTGTTTTCCGGGCATCCAGCATCCCACAGATATAAACGGAAAAGTGGCTCTGATAATCATGAGCGTCCATACGGATGTCCTCCTTCCTGTACAGCTATGCCGGTAAGGTCGATGGCACATTCCTTCAGATGCTTTGTGTCCAGAGAAATATAATGCTTGACAGACTCTACAGAACGGTGGCCGAGAACCTGGGCTGCAGTGGTTGCAGGGATCTCAGCCTCATTCATTGCTTTCCCAAGAGCCCTCCGGAGGGAATGGAACCCCTTTCCGTCCTGGGCATACCGGTCGATGCCGGCCTTTTTCTGATAGGATGTCCACATATGAGAGAGAGCCATCGTTTTCGTCAACGGGCGGTATGGATGTACTGCGCGGAGGAAAACATACTCCGAATGTACATCAGGCCTTCCGTTAAGGATATATTCTTTTAAGGCTTCACCTATATCAGGAAGAAGGGGAAGCACGAGGGGCTCATCCGTCTTATCCTGGACAAGCCGTATCTCATTGCCGCGCCAGTCGATATCCGTAAGCTTTAAGCGGATAATGTCTATCCCCCTCAATCCGCACCTGGCAGCCAGAAGGACGATCGCATAATCCCGTTTTCCTTTGGCTGTAGAACGATCTATCTGATCGATGGTACGCCGGATCTCTTCTGCGGTCAGAGGCCTGAATACCTTTTTGGGACGGATGATGGGGAGGGAGAGGACGAATTCATAGGGGATATCCATATGTTTCTCTTCGTTTAAGAACCTGTGGAACTTCTTCAGGTAGAGCTGGATGTTATGAAGGCTTCCCTCCGCATACCTTGTGGAAGCATATGTCAGATATCCTGAGAAGACATGGGCGGACGAGTCTAATGAATCGGCCAGTCCCTGTTTTTCAGTCCACAAAAGATATTTGCGGACCGACCATTCCATGTCAGCTTTGGTTTTTGCTTCCACAGGTTCACTCCAGGCCAGGAATTCCTGAAGAAGAGCTTCATCCCGGAAATACAACCTTGTTTTAGCGTAATTCCCGGCACATACGTGAGAAAGGTCCCCGGTATTATAGAATTCAGCTATACGTGCTGAGGCACGTAGCCGGCATAGATAGGTCCTTCGGCTGTATTCACCATTGTCATAACGCTCTCTGATGTGATCCTGATAAGCATCAAGCAGCTGCAGGTTAAACTCTGTTTCTCCATGGTCATTAAAGTACCTGACAATAGGGAGATAATCAGAGCTGTATGTCTGCCATGCGACATGCTCCTGAACTCCATATTCAATTAGTTTGTCTTTTATCAGGTTACATAGTTCTGATAAGTTGGTGGCATTCTTCATTGTCAAATCCTCCTGTTTATAGTCAGACTAATGTCTGCCTAATGATTATCTGATAAAAGAGGACTGTTATGAAGAAAGAAATATGTTATCACGAATTTATAAAATCTCACCTTCTTAAAAAAGCAAAAATGTTATCACGAATTATTAGTGGGGAATGCTTATGTTTACGGCGTTTTATGAAACATTCGGTATAATGTGGAATTCGGTATAACCCTCATTATCCCGAATTCGGGATAATGAGGGCAAGTTTCGTACGGAGATGCTCGATTCGCATTTTCTGCTCCAGAACCACTAGGACATCTTGATGGGGATTCCAGCTCCCCATACCCTCGGAAACTTATAAAGTTTTATTTTTCCTGTTGGCTCCCCCTCTTTACAGAGCGGTCGCAGCGACTGGCAGCCTTTTTTCACATCACATGAAATAAGGACCAGCCGGAGATCTTACGGATCTTACATCCAGCCATGGGAAAGATAGAAAAACGTTTGGCTAACAGCCGGAAAGGAAAAGACATGGCAAAAGCGAGAAAAGAAAGAGAGGACAAACATGTAAACCGGGTCACGGTAAGGTTCAACGATTTTGAATACTCTGAGCTTAAAGACAGAGCAAGGGAGGCGAACCTGTCACTGGCTGCCTACATCCGCCGACAGGCATTCTACAATGATACTGTCATTCATTACGATATCATCCAGAACCCGAAAGAGCTGAAAAAACTAGTCGGTGAATTAGGAAAGATCAGTTCCAATCTGAACCAGATTGCCAGGTATTTTAATACCGGCGGGATGCGGTCCCTTGCGATGGAAGATGATATCCACGACTGCATCTCCATGCTGTTTGATATAAGAAAGAAAGTCCTTAAAATGGGAGGTGACCACGGTGGCCGTGTTAAAGCACATCGCAACCAAAAGCGCTGACTATGGAAGGATACTCGAATACCTTCTCTTCCAACACACCGAAGAGAGCAAAAAG
>JAFVEU010000099.1 GCA_017475845.1 Lachnospiraceae bacterium
AACACTCTGTTAAAGGGCTTTGAGCTCAACGAACAGCGGAAGATATCGGAGTTTTCCAAGGGGATGAAGAAGCAGTTAATGGTGCTCCTTGCGGTTTCCAGCGGAACCAAATATATCCTCTGCGATGAAACCTTTGACGGACTGGATCCGGTGATGAGGGCGGGAGTGAAGAGCATGTTTGCCTCTGCCATGTCAGACAGGGGACTTATTCCCGTGATCGCATCCCATAACTTAAGGGAGCTTGAAGATATCTGTGACCATGTGGGCCTGCTGCATAAGGGAGGAGTTCTTCTTTCCGAGGATGTGGAGGACATGAAGCTTAACCTCCAGAAAATACAGGTGGTATTTAATAGCGATGAAGACAGGATAAAGGCTCTTCAGGGCCTGAATGTGATCCTGGAGGAACAGAGGGGAAGGCTCTGGACCTACACCATAAGGGGTGGAAGAGAAGAGACTGAGGAGCACTTCAGGGGTGTGGAGACCGTATTCTTTGAGATCCTGAAGCTTTCTCTGGAGGAGATATTTATCAGTGAAACGGAGGTGGTTGGATATGACATCCGGAAATTCATCCTTGGCTAAGACCATAAAAGAACAGAAGGCCATGCTCTGGAGGAGGCTCCCTTTGCTTGCGCTTTCCGCATTGATGTACTTTCTCTATGACGTGTTCGGTACCGTCATAGTATTACAGAGAGCCAGAGCCCTTGATGTGGGGCTGCAGCCCTTCAGCGTGACCGGTGCGGAGGCTCTTTCGGGCCTTATGGGATTAAAGGGCATAAGCTTTATCATCTGCTGTACCGGAGCAGTGATCCTGGCGGTTCAGGGCTTTTCATTCCTTTATAAGTCCGCCACCGTGGATTTCTATGAGAGCCGTCCGGAGAAAAGGAGCAGCAGGTTCTTTAACATAGTGATAAACAGTATACTCATATATCTGCTGCCGTCTCTTGCGGGACTGCTCCTTTCTCTGGGGATAGCGGTGTTAAACGGCTGTGCTCCCGGCTGGCTTGCAGCGGAGATGTTCATAGCCTGGGGATTGCAGACAGTGCTTTTCCTTGCGGTTTACGGGATAAGCAGCCTCTGCTCCCTGCTTACGGGAACAGTTGTTACTGCTCTTCTTATGAACCTTTTTGCCTTCGCCATGGAGGGTCTTATAAGGCTTACCATCCTGGGGTGCAGGACTGCATATTACGCTACCTTTGACCAGAACAGGATGGACGGGCTCATGGAAAACTGGTTTACCCTGCCCCCTGCCCATTTCATCGAAGGAATGATAGCATCCTTTGAATACAGGGGGATAAATATTCCCGGGTCCATGGATACCGTGATGAAGGCCGCTTCTTCATTTGTTCCCGGAATGTTCTGGAATACTGCGATTTTTATAATAACGATTGTTGTTTCGCTTGTGATCTATGAAAAGAGAAAGTCCGAATGGGCCGGAAAAGCTGTAGTATACAGGCCTCTGGCAGTATTTATCAAGTTCTTCTCAGGCATAGTCTTTTCACTGGATGCCTCTCTTGTCATCTACTGGTTATTCAGCAATGACAGAAAGACCTCACTGGGTGCGGTGATCTTTACCATTCTCATCACTGTGGTGGTGGTTTCTGCGGTGGCGGAGGCAGTATTTGCCCTTAATATCCGCATGGCCTTTAACAAGGCCTTTGAGATCCCTGTTATCGCTGCCCTGGCGCTTATAGTGCTCTTTACCTATAAGAGCGGCATCACCGGATATGATTTCTACCTTCCGAAGGACTCCTCCGTGGAGAGCGCCTGGCTGCTGAATGAATGGTATAATGCGGATTACAACGATGAGAACGGTGATTACGTGCCGATGGACAGCTATGTGCAGAGAAAGATGTTCCTGACCGATACGGATGACCTTCTTGCCCTGGCAAAGATTGGACAGGAAAAGGCTGTGGAGGATTTCAGGGGCACAGAGAGTGACGATATGGATGATAGCGGTTTTCCCGGATCCTGGAGAGGCACCATCGGCTGGCGCCTAAAGGACGGGCGGATCGTTACAAGGGCTGTCAGGATCCCCGAGAACATTGACCCCGCCCTTATGGACAGGATAATAAGCAGGGATGAGTTTGTTAAGGGCGTATTCCATCTTGACGAAGCAGAGGAAATGGTCGAGTATGCCAGGATAAAGAACCCTAAGGACGTGATCGAGATATCCGTATCCTCCCAGAGGGGCACCGAGACCGGCAAGGATGACCTGCTCCATGGATTCCTGGAGGCATACAGAAAGGATGTTTCGGAGCACTACGACTTTACCATGGCTTCAAACAATACTCCCGTGGGAGTGGTGAGCCTTTATGATAACAGCTATTTCAGCATATCCTGGCCCTTATACGAGTGCTATGACGATACCATAGCTTTCCTTACCGCAAAAGGACTCTGGAAGGGCGGATTCATAGAGCCCGGAGAAGTCCGTATGATAGAAGTGAGCGAGAACACCTACGACGAAGACGGAATGTATGTGGGTGAGACAAAGGAATACACTGACAGCGCTGAGATAGAGGCGATAATGAAAGCCTCCATTGCTACGGACTACAGCACGGCCTGGCCCAGATACGGCGAGATGGATAACGAGAGTTATAGTATAACCGTATATCCGAAAAAGGGTCTTCTGGAGGATCAGGGATATGAGCCGTCATTCTACAGGAGCTTTTATAAGGACAGGATACCCGGATTTGTGACCGGTCAGTGATAAGGCCGCAGATCTGAAGGTTATTTTCACAACCATAGACCAGTTTATTATAACGCCCGCAATCCTTGACTTTTGGGAATGCGGGCATTAAACTTATATGGCTGATCATTTATATTAAGGGTAGAAGTATGCCCTGAGGGGGTCAGAACAGAAGCAGGAAAGGAACGGGAGCGGTTAAAATGGCGGAGATCTATAACCATTCGGAAATAGAAGACAAGTGGACGAAGATATGGGAGGAACATCCCGTAAATGTGAATGACGGGAAAAAGCCCAAATATTACTGCCTGGACATGTTCCCCTATCCCTCGGGAGCGGGGCTGCACGTGGGACATTGGAGGGGCTATGTGATCTCCGATGTATGGAGCCGTTACAAGATGATGAAGGGCTACTATATCATCCATCCCATGGGATGGGATGCCTTCGGTCTTCCTGCGGAGAATTACGCCATTCAGACAGGACAGCATCCAAGGATCTCTACTGCCGAGAATATAAGAAATATCAAGAGGCAGGTAAAGCAGATCGGTGCCATTTATGACTGGGATATGGAGCTTGATACCACGGATCCGGAGTTTTACAGGTGGTCACAGTGGATATTTGTACAGCTCTTTAAGCACGGATACGCTTATGAAAAGGAGATGCCCCTTAACTGGTGTCCAAACTGCCGTGCCGTGCTGGCAAACGAGGAGGTTGTGGACGGAAAGTGCGAGAGATGCCACAGCGAGGTCACAAAGAAGAACCTGCGCCA
>JAFVEU010000009.1 GCA_017475845.1 Lachnospiraceae bacterium
AATGCATTTTGAAAGGAGTTCCTCCGGGATCAGCCCCGTGCGGGCTGCCTTTTTTATGTTTAAGAAGCAGCCGAAGCCGCCGGAGATATAGAGGTTCTCAATGTCTTCGTACCCGGCGCCGTAGCGCTTAAGCAGAATTTCAAAGCCTGCCCGGATGGCAGCCTTTGCAAGCTGGAATTCCCTTATATCATCCTGAGTGAAGACTATGCTTTCACCCTCCTTTGTTTCGGCTAAAGGGAAGCCCTGGTCAAAGAAAGTATCACAGAGCAGGCCGTTTTCGTCAATTAGGCCCTTATCAAGGAGCTCCGCGCAGGTCTCTATAACCCCGGTACCGCAGATGCCCAGGGGAAACTCCCTGTTTCCAAGGGTTTCAACAGCCGCCTTATCACCCTTTATCTCAACTTTGGAGATGGCACCGGGGATCCCGGCACTTCCCCAGATGATACTGCCTCCTTCAAAGGCAGGGCCTGCAGCTGCGGATGCGGCTAACAGCTTCTCACGGTTTCCTATCACCATCTCCCCGTTGGTCCCAAGGTCCATAAGAGCGGAAATGCCGTCTTTTTCGTGGAATCCAAGGCTGTAAAGCCCGGAAATGATATCGGCTCCGATAAAGGCCGAAGCTCCGGGAAGGAGAAAGGCCGTGACATTTTTAAGCTTTTCCGGGAGACCGGGGATCAACTCCTCAAAAGGCCTTTTTTCAAGGGAAAGATTAACGGGAGTAAAGGGATAAGCAGAAAGCCCCTTTACGGGATATCCCGTAAGCAGGTGCAGCATGGCGGTGTTTCCGGCTATGGCAGCCTTCCTGATAACCGAGGGGTCTGTGATCCGGTTCCGTTCCATCAGCCTTTTGATACCTGAACACAGCTCACCGGATATCAGGCTTTTAAGCTCCGCAGCCCTTCCGCTTGTGGCAGCGTCTATCCTGCTTATCACGTCAGAGCCGAGAGAGCGCTGGGGGTTCACGGAAGTCACTGTGTCAGGAACCGTGCCCTGGGTTAAGTCCACAAGGGAGAGGGCCAGAGTGGTGGTGCCGATGTCAATGGCAATACCCGCACCATTACTGCATGAAAACGTTTTCTCTCCGTCGCCTGACGCTTCCACTTGACCGGTGTCTGACAGGGCGGCTATCATGTCTTTTTCTTCTGCCCTTAGTATCCTTATGCTCAGATCATCCTTTACAACAGCCCTGCAGGAGAGACGGCAGCCTTCGGAAAGCTGCTTTTCGGAAAAGACCCTCTTATCGTCCGGAGTGGGATCGATACTGCCCTCCAATACCTTTACGGCACATTTCCCGCAGCGCCCCGACCCTCCGCAGACCGTATTCAGCTTTATACCGGCTTCATTCAGGACATAAAGAAGAAGGGAACCCTTCTCCGCTTTGATAAGGGATCCTCCGCTGTCCGTCATTATCCTTATTTCAACCTGTTCTCCCATGGGGTCTATGATAGCACAGCATGAAGGCCTGTAACAGCATATTTTTAGTCGCTGCCGCAGCACTTTTTTCTTGATAAGCCCACCTTTTTATGATATCTTTTACCCGTGTAAATGTGATATGACATGTATTACGGGGAAAGGGACAGAGATCCTTTCCGGGGGAGTGAATATCTCATTTGTTTTAAGAGGTTAAAAGAATGAATGAAAAGAAAAGGAAATCCCTTAAGAAATCGCTGCTTACAAAGATGATGATCTTTGTTGCGATCATGATAGTGATCATCACCCAGATCACCGTATATCTGGCAGTAGGCAATATCCAGTCTCTGACCAATAAGATCCTGGCCAGGGAATCCATTTCCTACTCCAAGGAGATCGCTTCCTGGTGGGATGCCATAGAATCAAGGGTTTATCAGGATGCACTGGTGATAAAGAACAGCCCTGCTATGTCCGATGATGACACATGGCAGCTGCTCTTAAAGCTCACACCCGAGGATCCCGACTCCCATGACATCTATATGGGAAACGGAAATACGGGAGTTTTCCTTGACGGTTCCGGATGGGTTCCGGACGAGACCTTTGATTTTTCCCAGAGAGGCTGGTATTTGGGAGCACTTGAGAAAAAGGGAGAGATATATTCCTCAGAGCCCTATCTTGACGCGGCTACCGGAAGCATAAGCATTGCCTGCTCCATCATGCTTGAAGATAACGTGGTCCTTTCCAGCGATATAGATTTCGCAATGGTTACCGAAAAGGTCAATAACTTTAAGTCCATTTCACCCCAGGCAAAATATTACATTATCGATAAGAACAGCAAGGATATCATCATCAGTAATGTAGCCGACTGCATAGGACAGAATCTCGATGAGACCACCGATACCGTTGCAAAGGGTATCGCACCGGTATACGATAAGATCAATACCAGCGCGGATACGGATGAGAACAAGGTTCTGACGGTGAATACGGCTGCCGGTGGAGTTATGTTAACCGGTACTGATATAGAGGATACCTCATGGGTGGTTATCTGTGCAGTGCCTTCAACCATCTTAAGCGACGCCATCTGGAAGGTTATGATCGCTACCTTCGCAAGTGCGCTGATCCTCCTTCTCATACTCTTCATCGTTATGTACATAAGCATCAGTAAGGCCATCAATCCCGTTACCACCATTACCGAGCGTATCACCGAGATCAGTAAGGGAGACTTTACCGTCACCATAGTTCCGGAGGGAAATAACGAGATAACGACCCTTTCTGAAAGCCTTAATGACTTTATAGACAAGATGAGGACCACCTTAAGGAGCCTGTCCGATATCTCCGGATCCATGAACAGCAGGGCGGGAGAGTGTTATGATATTTCCCATACCCTTTCCGATGCTAACCAGAATCAGGGCGAATCCATAGAGAAGCTGAATACCACTCTGGGTGACCTGAATTCTTCCATCGACAGCATTGCAAATGCCGCTGCAGATCTGGCTTCCACCTCCGGACAGCTTACGGAAAATGCTAAGAATGTAAGGAATCTCTGCAATGAGACTCTTGAAGCTTCCGGAAAGGGCAGAGGCGAGATGGAGAGCATGACCAGGAATGTACAGACGCTGAATACCACTATCAGCGAGCTTACCGGTCTTATCCATGCAACAGCCAGATCCATAGACGAGATCACAGGCATCACCGATACCATAAAGGCTATTTCTTCACAGACAAACCTCCTTTCCCTCAATGCTTCCATCGAGGCGGCAAGGGCAGGAGAGATGGGAAAGGGCTTTGCGGTTGTGGCAAGCGAGGTAGGATCCCTTGCTACCCAGTCATCTGAGGCTACAGAGACTATCCAGAGGCTTATTGAGGAGGTTACTCATAATATCGATGAGATCAATAAGAAAGCGGATATCTGCCTTAAGGATATGGAAGCCTGCTTAAGCGGCGTGGAGGGCGCAAACGAGTCCTTCGACCTTATCTACGACGATGTGGCAAAGGCTGCCGACGGCATCATGGAGATCGCAAACGGTATTGACAAGATCAATGATGTGGCCACCAATAATGAGGTCACCACAAAGGAACAGGCGGAGAACATTAACGACGTATTCACCTTAAGTGACAGGATCGTTTCCGAGAACAATAAGCTCCGCGCCGAGACCGACAACATCACCAACATATCCGAGAATCTGAACAGGTACTCGGATGAGATCGATACCGATCTTTCACAGTATACGGTTTAAGCCCGCTAAATCTATCCTGTAACAAAGCGCATTAAGGCGTTAAACGGCAAAAGGCTGCCTCTGGTAGCCTTTTTGCGTAATTGGTAGTGAAAAACACCGAATATAAATTATTATACGAGAGGAGTATGATTATGAGAAAAACAGTTGCATTGTTATTAAGTTTTGTTATGGCTTTGTCCCTTACTGCCTGCGGAAGCATGGGAAAAGCCTCGGATAAGGCTCTGCCACACTGGGATCCCGAGGCTCCGGCCATGAAATCGATAACGGAGTTTGTAACGGCAGCAGTGGATGAGAAATCAGAGGGCTTTATTCCGGTGGAAGACCGTATAGCGGTATTTGACATGGACGGGACCCTTACCTGTGAGACCTTTTTCACATATTACGATACCTGTATGTTCATAGATTACTGCCTTAAGGATCATCCGGAGAGGGTGTCGGAGGAGCTTAAGGAGGCGGCGCGTGAAATAAAGCCCGGGTATACTGCCGGAGAAGAGCTGGCAAGAAACTTCGCCAAAGCCTATGCGGGGATGACGGTGGAAGAGCTCTATGACTATGCTGTGGAATTTGGTAAGAAGAAGACGGACAGCTTTAATAACATGCGTTATATAGATGGTTTTTACCTTCCCATGGTGGAAGTGGTGAAGTATCTCTATGAGAATGACTTCACCATCTATGTGGTAAGCGGAACGGAGCGCACCACCACAAGGGCCATCGTTGATAATTCACCCATCAGTGAGTATGTGTCACCCGAGCACGTCATCGGTACTGAATTTGAGGTAAAGGTGAAGGGCAATGAGGACGTGGAATCCAATATGGATTTCAAGTATGTGGACGGGGATGAGCTTGTGTTTACAGGAGGCTTTATCCAGAAGAACCTGAACGCGAATAAGACCATCTGGATCGAACGGGAGCTGGGAAAGCGTCCGGTACTTGCTTTCGGAAACAGCGGCAGCGATACCAGCATGATGAATTATGCCATAGACAGCAGGAATCCCTACCCTTCTGAGGCATATATGATCATCGCGGATGATGATGTAAGGGAGTGGGGAACCCAGAACTATGAGGAAAAGGCTCCCCAGTACGAGGAACAGGGCTATGTGGTGATCTCCATGAAGAGGGATTTTGAGGAGATCTATGCCGATGACATCACCAGGGCTGAAACCCAGTATATAGAAGATGAGTCCGATGTGGAGGAACTGGATGAGGCTGCATAAAAGCTTTAGCGGAGGCCTATATGAACAGGGAGATTGAGATAGTAGGTGCAGCGGGAAAAGACATTAAGATCGACAGGGATGCGGTCCTTAAGCAGCTTGACTGCCTTTCTGACAACCCGCTGTACCCCGAATACATAGCAGAGTATGACAGGATGTATCCGGATATAATGGACTGTGTAGAGGCGAAGGCTGCCATTGGCTCCGGGCTTTTCCCGGAGTTAAAGGGAGAGGATACCCCGGAGCCCGGCACTGAAGTGCTTTTTGTCATTGCAACTGCAGGAAAAAAGATATCCGCTTTTATAGATGATCTCTTTGCAAACGGGGAAAGTGTCAAGGCAATGATCGCGGATTCCATGGCCAATTCCACCTGTTTTGTCTTTGAAAACGTGATACAGGAAAAGATAAGGGAGATCTGCGGCAAAAGGAAGATCGGTATCAGCAGAAGGTTTGATGCACCCATAAACCTTCCCATGGAGATACAGAAATATGCGTTTGACTATTTAAATGCCGCCGAAAACCTGGATATGTCCATAACCGGGGCATATATGTTCAATCCCGTTAAGAGCAGCTGTCAGGTCTATGAAATATCCCCGGATCCGGAGGTATTAAATCTTTCCCACGACTGCTCAAAATGCGGAAAAAAAGACTGCGTGTGGAGGGACAGGATGTCCGGAAACGCTGATTAAGGAGGGTACTGGGGAATGAGTATGAATATGGAAAAGGAAAGCGGTAAGGGCAGGGACCTTCTCTGGTTATTCCTCTTTCTCATAGTTTTTATAAACGGCTTTGAGGCAGGGGGATATCAGGCGAGTCTCTACAGTATAGGGCAGACCTATGACCTGTCTGTCACGAACATGGGACTCTTTGCCTCTGTGGAGCTCTTTGCCACCATGCTGGCACCTCTGGTCCTTGGGAGTATTGCGGACAGGAGCAATAAGATAAAGTTTATCCTTTTACTCCTGACTATACAGACAGCCTTTTCAGCCGCCATCTTTCTGGTTAATTCCGAGCTCATGTTCATTGGCGGCATCTTTTTCCTGGGACTCACTACCAGCGCCCTGCAGTTCATTTCCATAGCGGCTCTGGCGGAAGCCTATCCTGTAAGCGGAAAGCAGAAGATAGGTATCATGACCTCCATGTACGCTTTGGGAGCTCTGCTTTCGCCGCTCTTTGTAGCCTATTACTTAAACAGGGGCATAAGCTGGAAGGCCCTCTTCATAACCCTCGCCATCGGTTCCGTATCCGCCATTGTCGGAACTTATGTAAACCAAAACCGCTGCAGGGAAGAGAAGCCCCTTAATGAGGCGGGAGACAGTGATGAGGGCGAGTTCATGATCCTGGGGGTTCTTCCCCTTTGTGTTGTGATGTGTATCTATGTGGGCTTTGAAAACGGCTTTGCCTTTTTCATCGACACCTTTTTCTCGGAGGTGCTCTCCTCATCCTCCGGAAAATTCGCTCTTTCCCTCTTCTGGGCGGTAATGATCCCATCCAGAGTGCTGGTGGGGCTGTTTTCCGGATATGCAAGGAAGATACTCTTAGCCTCTGTTACAGCTATCCCCCTGGTCACGCTCCTTATCACCATGATGAGTGACGGAAACATGGTAATGCTCCTCTGCGTGCCCTTAGGCTTTGCCTGCGGTGCAGTTTATCCTTCGGTACTTACCACCATGCTTAGGTTTTCCGGAAACAGGAAGGCCACAGCCACGGCCATGATCACGGTTTCCACAGGCGTAGGGGGAGTGATCTTCACCGCGCTTACGGGTATACTCGCGGGAACCTTCGGCATGAGAAGAGCCATGGGGATCCTTGCGTCCTTCTTTATCATTTCTTTATTCAGCGTTTTTTCATTGAGACTGATCGAGAAACAGAGGGGATAACAGGCCCTCCGGGGTTCCCCACCGCTCTTCCGCGTCGCCGTACAATAAACCGGCAGCTCTAAATCCTGATCGGATCTATGGGCTGCTCTGATTTATTAGTTACTGAATTGACATTGCACTATCTTTTTAGCACTCACCTCTTTACAGTGCTAACAAAATCTGTTATACTACAAGAAATATAATAAGATCAGTTGTCTAAGAGGAGGTGAAGGTTATGAATATTAGCAAATTTACCC
>JAFVEU010000100.1 GCA_017475845.1 Lachnospiraceae bacterium
ACAGGCTTGAACAGGAAAAGAAGCAGGCTTCAGCCGGCAGTTTTCAGGCCGAAGGAAATAACAGCTCGACAATCTCATTTTCTGTTGATTGTATGCCAGAGGTAGAGCTGATGGATGTGGATGTTGGGGAAACAGTAGATATAAGCGGATAAATTGTTGATTGACTGCGGAAATAACAATAGAGGAACAAGCAAATAGTTAACGGATATTAACATTTGATATAAAAGGAGGATAAGGATTATGTCAATGGAGATCAATGGAATTAGTTCAGTAACGCCTATTTACAGCAATCAGGATAATACGGATATCGCGGTAAAAAAGCCCGAAGAACAAACTGTGGAAAAAGTTCAGGATAATGCAGGTGCTACATATGAAAAAGGAACCGTCGAAGAAAACGGTCTGTATTCGAAAATGAAGATGAATAAAGCCGACAGGACCGCTATTGCTGAACAGATGAAGGCAAATATGGAAGAGAATAAGCGTCAGCTTATGGCGCTGGTTCAGAAGACACTTTCCGGTCAGGTCGGAACATATGGTAAAGCAAACGAGGATAGTGTCTGGAAAACCCTGGCCAGCGGAAAATATACCGTAGATGCTGCAACGAAAGCTCAGGCTCAGAAAGACATTAGCGAAGACGGGTACTGGGGAGTAAAGCAGACATCCCAGAGACTTTTTGATTTTGCGAGCGCTCTTGCCGGAGATGATGTTGATAAGATGAAAGATATGCAGAAAGCTATGGAAAAGGGTTTTAAGCTTGCAACAAAGGCCTGGGGAAGAGAACTTCCGAAGATCAGTCAGGACACCCTGGATGCAGCCAATAAGCTTTTTGAGGATTATTACAGGTCGAAGGAACAGGACATATGAAAATCCCGGCAATGTATAAGAATATGCCCGGATATGTCCGATATAGAAATTGGAGTATTATCTTAACCCAGAGGAAGGAGCCGGAGATATATGCAGATTCAGGGATTGAACACGGAGAGTATTTTCGGAAATATAAATACAGCAGGACCGGATAAAGGTCAGAGGGCAGGCGCGGAAAGACATGGCAGTGCCCTTAATATTTCAGCGGCGGATGCCCTGAAATTCCATGATGGACAGGATCCTTTGAACCGGAGGAAAGCACTGGCGCAGAAGCAGGCCATGCGGATAGTTAAGGACGCATTCAGGGGGGATGTGAAGCTTGATAATACGATCACCGGTCTGAAGGACAGAGTTAGTTCATTAAGGGATGGGATTAGTGAAAAGAAGGCCGAAGAGGCCGAGAATAATAAAAAACTGGCCGGACTTCAGGAAGAATACGGAATAGATCCCGAAGGAGAGGAGCATATAAAGGTTGAGGCACTGGCCCGTAAAATGATGGGACAAAAAAGCACCGGAAGCGATGAGGATATTGAAAAAGAGCTGGCCGGGCTTACGGAATATCAGAGCAAAGCCTTAAATCTTGTAACGAAAACCAAAACAGACGGGATAGAAAGATCGCAGATGGAACAGGAAATGAGGGCGATCATTTCGGGTGTCCGGGAAATAAGGATGGAACGCCTTAAAACAGATCCCATGATGGAAGCAAAGGATGAAGCCGCGGAGATAATGGACGCCGCCAACAGTGATGCTATCCTTTCTCTCGTCGGAGATGCAAAAGACAGTATCGACGAAAAGGCGGAAGAAGAAAAGGAAAAGGCGGCAGAGAAGGCCGAAGAAAAGAAGGAAGAGGACAGAAGAGAAGCAGCGAAGCTGGAAAAGGAAGCACAGATAGAGGAACTGTCCGAAAGAATCAGGGAAAATAATGAGATCTCCGCATCCGGGAGCGACCGGATGATAGCAAGAGCAAAGCAGAAACGGAGTGAGGCCTCAACCGGCGAACTTACGGAAAACACGGCAGGGAGGGACCTGCAGAGCATAAGCATGGAGGAGATCCAGGGGGCGGTAACGTCAGAAGTGACAAACGTGCTGAACAAACTCAGTCTTCTCGATGAGGATGTTAAAGGCATAGATGTAGACAAATATATGTGATGATGTCTTTTGATTTTATTCTTGTCCGACTTTGACGGATGTGCTATATTTATGCACACAGCGAAGGAGCAGGAACAGTCCTGTGCCGTTCAGACAGCGGTATAAGCGGTTTATGGCAGGAATAAAAAAGATCAAAGACGAATATAAACAGGCAAATTTTAGCATGATAGCGGCAGGATCCCTGCTGCTTCTGTATATTTACCTGCTGATCGGTCTGTATCCTTTTCTGATAAAGCCGGGATATGCGGAAACATCTTACGTGAAATACGGGTTTTTAATGGCAGTCTCCTATGGATTCCGCCTGGGATCACTCCCGGTCCCCTCCTTTATCCCCCTTTCTCTTCTATGCACACTCATAGGAACCGTCCTTTATATAAAAAGACGGGGAATGAGTATTAGGGATTTCATAAGACAGTTACGTTTTTCGACAACGGATATCTTTGTGGCGAGTTACGCCCTTTTTGTGATCATATCCACTGTTGTCACCCCTTACGGATACGATATCCTCTGGGGACTTGACCAGTCGAGCATGGGTCTCGCATCCCAGCTTCAGTTTATCTTCATATATTTTATCACCTCGAGACTATTTGACTCGGAGGAGCTGAAGGGCGTTTTGTACATGTCCCTTTTATCCTCATCCCTGGTTTTTGGCATAGGGATATTGCAGAGGTTTGGTCTTGATATTTTTAATCTCTATGACGGCCTGGAGAATAAACTGTTTATCTCCACCATCGGACAGAATACCTATTTTTCGGCTTATATGATAATCTTTATCACACTGGGCGCATTTCTGGTGTGGATATCAAAGCCTGCTTCTTTGATGTATAAAGCCGCCGTCCTTCAACTCATTATCGCATCCTGTCTGCCCCTGATCCTGAATGCGGACATGATCTTTGCCGGGATGTTTTTTGCCCTGTCCTTTCTTTTTATACTGTCCTTTGAAAGTATTGACAGGATGAAGGCCTTCCTTGAGGTCTCACTTATCATCCTGCTCACCTGGTGCTTTATCATTATCGCCTGGCATCTTGCAAGGCCCGAATTCCGTCTGGAACCCCTGCCAAAGTTCATAATGCGGACACCCTTTATCTGGATAGGGCTCATTTGTCTGGTCCTTGTATATCTTTTCATACGAAGGAAGACAGCAGGGATAAGCGTATTTGATATAAGGAAATACCGCTTTATCGGGTATATTTACACGGGTCTTATCGGCTTTTCCATGCTTGCCGCAGTAGTTTACATAATTCTGAATACCCTTAAGATCCTTCCGGAAAGCCTTCGCAGCGATGCGAATTACCTCCTGTTTGATGCATTCTGGGGAAACGGAAGAGGATCGATCTGGCACGATACCGTGATGTCATTTTTTATGGAGCTTAAAAGGTCTCCGCTTACGGCAATATTCGGAGCCGGCCCGGACCAGTACTTTTATGTGCTGAGTGAGTATACACATGACTGGATCATGGTGTTCTCGGATAAGGTGGCGCTGTTTGCACATAATGAATGGCTGAATGCCTTTATATGCAGCGGTATTTTCGGTGGAGCAGCCTACTTTGGTATCTTCATTTCAGCCTGCATACGCTTTGTCAGGAACCGGGAGGGAATAACCGTGGCACTGGGCGCTGCCGTTATCGTTGTCGCATATATTTCGCATCAGATGTTTGGCTACCAGCAGTATGTCAGTACGCCGTACATCTTTCTGATCCTTGGCATCGGAGAGCAGGCGGTCAGGGAAAAGCAAAAATGCTTAGGAGGAATATAAATGTCTTCTTCGGAATATAAAAAGAGATCGGTGCTTATTACCGGCGGATGCGGGATGATCGGTTCGAATCTCGTGAAGAGGCTGGTAAGGGAGGGATGGGATGTATCCGTGGCCGACAACCTGTGGCGGGGAAAGATCGAATACCTTTATGATGACGAGGGGAAGGCCGTTATAGATATTGAGAAGGATTTCCATAAGGTGGATCTTTGTGACATAAACGCCTGTGAAAGAGTGATAGGAAAGACAGATTATATTGTCCATCTTGCAGCCCGGGTCGCAGGGATAGAATATGTATTTAAGAACCAGAGGGAAATATTCCGGATCAACAATCTCATAAATTCAAACGTGTTTCATGCGGCAGGAAAAGCGGGCCGGGATAAGATAAAAGGGATCATTTACGTGGGGACAGCCTGCAGTTTTCCCCGTACAAGACAGAATACCCTTAACCCCGAACCCTTAAGGGAGGAGGAGCTGTTTCCGGCATACCCCGAGTCGTCCTACGGATGGAGTAAGCTTATGGGGCAGCTGGAGCTTGATTATCTGGAAAGAGAGACAGGGATCCCCTGCTGTACTTTGATGCTTCATAATGCATACGGCACACCCACGGATTACGGTGACAGAAGCCAGGTCATACCGGCGCTGATAAGGAAAGCCGTCAGATATCCCGGTGAAGAATATTCCGTAATGGGAAACGGAAAGCAGGAAAGAGCATTTATCCATGTGGATGATGTTGCGGAGGCCTTTGTTCTGGCCCTCGATAAGGGGTGGGGAAAGGGCTGCATACAGATCGGGCC
>JAFVEU010000101.1 GCA_017475845.1 Lachnospiraceae bacterium
CTATGCTGCCTTTATGCTGTCTTCCACAGCAACGGTGTGCTGGATAAACCTTCTGCCTGTCGATCTAAATGATCCTAAAGGCAGATTTCATATCTTCACATGACACAAGATCCCACATCCGGTGTCATTACAGGGTCAATGTTCCAGCGTTCACTTCTTTTCTCCTTTCTTTTTTTAGATTCATAATTTCACAATAAATTATGGGATCTGATCATCAAGGATAAAAACTAAGTCCCTTCCCAAACTGGATTTCCATATTTCTTTCGTAACGAATCATCTGTTTGGCGAAAGGATAAACAAATGAATATAAAAGGAACGCCTGATATATTTGCCTTTCTTAAAGGCTATAAGCCTGAATATATATACTCTTTGGAAAAATCAATAGACGATGGTATAATAACTACCACGGAAGCCACAGAATCTATGAAAAAAGCTTTAGATTCCATGGAAAAGAAGGTACTTAAAGTACACACCAACACAATTTCAAGGAGGTTTGACGAAAACAAGCATACAAAGGAATACTGTTATACCCGCATAAAAACACCAACCGGATCGGTAAAGATAGGTGGAAGTTATGAAAAACTCATAGCACAGCTTTATATCCATTACTTTGAAGCTGAAAAGGAACCTAAAACGTTAAATGACTGCCGCAAGGGTTTTGAGGAATGGTTTAAGGCAGGCAGACAGCCGGCTACCGTAAGGGTAAGCAACCAGTCTTATAAGCATTACAAAGACAGTACACTGGCTAATACGCCTGTAGCTGATATATCATATCAGACAGTAAAGAAGTTCTTTCAGGAATTTTCAGCAAAGAACAATAAAATGTATTCACGTTCCCTGTATAATAAGATCAGGACGGATATTTACACCATGTTGGAGTACTGTCTTGACAATGACATTATTCAGCAGAAGATACCGACCTATCGCTATACTAAAGACATCACGGTAAGGTTTAAGCAGAAAAAGCCCCGTGAAACATGGACGGTATCTGAACATAAAAAGCTGTTGGATTACCTTAATACCCGGAACGATCCATATTCTTTATTATTCGAGTATCAGCTTTTGACCGGGGACAGGTTTGAAACCGCAAGTGCTATGATACCATCAGATGTGGATTATGAGCATAGCCTTCTGTATATCCACCAGCATCAGACAGTGGCTGAACCGGAAAACAGGGATTTTTACTGTGTTTCAGAGGGAACCAAGGGCAATGGTTCAAACGGTGTCCGCTACGTGCCTTTACTCGCAGAAACGGTGGAAATAATAAGGCTGGCTACAGCTCTGAACCCTGATGGGAAGTTTGTCTTTGAGTATAACGGTAAACCGCTTAACCCTACCACTTACAGAAAAAAAGTAAAAAAGATCTGTGATGCGGCAGGTGTCGATTACCATCCGCCCCACGCAACCCGTAACTACGCCGCTTCGGTAGTAAACACGGGAGATAATATCGGGGAGATGTGTGATTACTTCGGGTGGGCAAGCAAAAATATGCCGACTCTCTACAACAGAAATATCTGTGATGATAATTCCAAAATGCTCTCGAATCTCGCTAAACTGGCGCACCGCACCACCCCGCACCAGTTTTCCCACTTCAAAAGAAAAAGCCGTAAATACTGATTAAATCAGCATTTACGACCCTCTTCCAACCGGAGAAGGAGGGATTTGAACCCTCGCGCCGCTCACACGACCTACACCCTTAGCAGGGGCGCCTCTTCAGCCTCTTGAGTACTTCTCCAAAGCCTGAATCTTTACGATCCTTATTCTTTGCGCCCTGTTCAAACACAGGACGCAAAGATGATTATAATTTAGGGGCCTGACATTGTCAACCGCCATTTTTCGGAGTCAGGATATCCTTGCCTCCCATGTAGGGACGGAGGATCTCCGGGATCTTCACGGAACCGTCCGCCTGGAGGTTGTTTTCGAGAAATGCTATGAGCATTCTGGGAGGAGCCACAACAGTGTTATTTAGGGTGTGGGCAAGGTAGTTGCCCTTTTCCCCCTTTATCCTTATCTTCAGCCGTCTCGCCTGAGCGTCACCGAGATTTGAACAGCTTCCCACTTCAAAGTATTTCTTCTGTCTGGGGCTCCAGGCCTCCACGTCACAGGACTTGCACTTAAGGTCAGCCAGATCTCCGGAGCAGCACTCCAGCGTGCGTACCGGAATATCCAGGGATCTGAAGAGATCCACGGTATTCTTCCAGAGCTGGTCATACCAGTATTTGGAATCCTCGGGCTTGCAGACAACTATCATTTCCTGCTTTTCAAACTGATGGATGCGGTAAACGCCTCTTTCCTCTATGCCGTGAGCGCCCTTTTCCTTGCGGAAGCAGGGAGAGTAGCTTGTAAGGGTGAGAGGCAGCTTATCCTCTTCTATCTGCTGGTCTATATATCTACCGATCATGGAATGCTCGGATGTACCTATGAGATAAAGATCCTCGCCCTCGATCTTATACATCATGGCTTCCATTTCGGGGAAACTCATAACTCCCTGTACCACGTTCCCGTGGATCATAAAGGGCGGAACCACATAGGTGAAGCCCCGGTCAATCATGAAATCCCTGGCATAGCTTATGACTGCGGAATGAAGCCTTGCGATATCTCCAACCAGATAGTAGAAGCCGTTTCCGGCAACTCTTCTGGCGGCATCCAGATCTATCCCGCCAAAGCTCTCCATTATGTCCGTATGGTAAGGGATCTCAAAATCAGGAACTACCGGATCCCCGAATTTCTCGATCTCCACGTTTTCGCTGTCATCTTTTCCGATGGGAACGGAATCATCAATAATCTGGGGGATCACATACATGATCTTCTGGATCTTTTCCCGAAGTTCGTTATTTTTCTTTTCAAGCTCCGCAAGACGCTCCGCATTGGCAGCAACCTGGGCCTTGATCTTCTCAGCTTCTTCCTTTTTCCCCTGAGCCATCAGAGCCCCGATCTCCTTAGAGAGCTTATTCCTGCCGGCTCTCAGATCATCAGCTTCCTGCTGGGTCTCCCGGTTTTCCTTATCAAGGACGATAACCTCATCTACCAGAGGAAGCTTTTCATCCTGAAACTTCTTCTTTATGTTCTCCTTAACTATCTCCGGATTTTCCCTTACATATTTGATATCAAGCATTTTCCTTCTCTCCCTGTATATATTCTTTTTAATAAACGGGTTCTATAAATCTTACACTCCCGCTATTTTATCGATCGCTGTTATTAGCAGAAAGCTTATCTATCTGAGCCTGCATATTGATAAACCGATCCTCAAGTTCTGCTATCTGGGAACTCTGTTCAGCGATCTGTTCCTCTTTCTCCTCCAGCTTGTTCTTTAATGACGCTATCTGCTTATCCTGCTCCGCTATCTGTTTATCCTGCTCTGCAAGACGTTCCCTACGGTGGATCTCCCCCCTGATTTCCTCATCACGTACACGGAGGATATTCAGTATTCTAGGATCTGTAACACTGCTATATATTGATTTTGCAGCTAATTCAATATTAGAATCTGTCTTCGCCAGCATTTGTATTTCCTCCCATGTTGTTGCCTTGAAAAGGGCAGCCCACTTGTCTATTCCGTAAGCTTTGTCCTCTTCAGTTGCCAGATTTATGTGGTTCAATTCTACCACAGACAAGGTAAAGATGTCACTATATACATGGTGATTCTTCAGGTTGCTCATACGGTAAGTTGCATAAAACTCAGGATATTCAGGAAACAGACTATAGTCAAGAAATCCAATCTGATAAACTGGCTTAACATCTGAATAGTCATCTCCATGATCAAGACTGTTGAATTCACGGCATAAATAGGATAATGAGCGTGGAACCCAGTTTTTAAGGTCCTTGACCTGCATTTCCAGATTGATGATGGTGGAGTTGTTGAAGAGGACCAGAACGTCCAGTTGAAAGCATTTGTCAGTAATGATCTGACCTGTTTTAATTGGATTTTGAACCTCGGCTTTTATTATGGAATCCGGGTCCAAATGAAGCAGGGCAGCAATAAGTCCGATAAGGGCCTGTTCGTTTTCCTGCAAAACGAGATGAAAAAGATAATCGTTTGTCATGTTATAAGCTACAGAACCTGTGGCCTGCTCAAAAGGCACTGGTTTTAAAGAAGAATACATAAAAAACTCCTTTCTAAAAATGAATGTTAGATAAAATGGAATAATTGGCGACACGCCAAAATAAAAAAGAATTTTCGACAGAATTGTCGAATGAAGTATAAATAATGTATCAGATAGTTCTGATTTTTACAAGATAAAAATGGAAAAAAGGAGAGCGGTGTTTGAACCGCTCTCCGAACCCTTGCTCTTATCTTACATTATGAAAGAGGAACTGTCGCTGTGCCGGTGCAGTTGCCCTGGCCTGTTAAAGTTACGGTGCCGGCATCGGCGTTGATCTCGGCGGTGAAATCCTTCTTTCCAAGTTTCACGGCCTTTGCGGTGCCTGATACCATCACTTCACCGTTTACCTTGGAGACCTTTGTCTTCTTCCCGTTGGTCTTTACGGTGAGATTGGAAACCGTGGAAAGATCCAGCGGAACAATCTCAAAACTGAGCTCCGTATCATTCTTAAGAGCCTTATTGATCTCCTTTATTCCCTTCTTAATGCTCTTATCCTTACCGTTTGGCTTGAAGCTTATGATAACCTGGGCCGGTTTTCCGCTTGCGGACACGAACTTATTATTCTTAACCTTGATCTTAGTCTTGCTCTGATCCACATAATCAAGGATATTTCCCGAAACGGAGACTACGATATCATCCGCCGTGGACTTATTTACCTTACTTCCCTGAGGCACGTGCTTCATGCCGTTGTAACTTACCTTTTCTGTGATATCCAGATACAATTCCAAAGGAATCTCGGTACCGTCAGCACTCTTTACGGTAAATGGCTTCTTTAGCTTCTGAATGTTATCACCGGTTTCGGATCCGGATTCGGATCCCGACTCTTTGGCCCACTGAGCAGTAAAGATCTTATTGCTCTTTATCTCTACTCTTTCATCCGGATCATATCCCTTTCCGGCCTCATCCACCCAGCCTTTCAGGGTATGGCCTGCATAACTGAACATTCCGGATTCAAGAGTTATGAAGCTTCCCTCGTCAACACTCTTTTCTATAGGTTCTGCCTCATCAAAGCCCGGTTTGAAGGTTACCGTATAACAGTTCACCACGGTAATCTTTGCCGTACCGGAAAGCTTTTCGATAACTTCGGGCTTGAAGTGGTGACCGTGATCGTCGCATCTCCGAGATCCTTTGCCGTCACAAGACCGCTGCTGTTAACCTCCGCCACCTTAGGATCAGAAGATGACCATGTAACAGCCCTGTAGTCCTTATATACTTCTTCCTCCGAAGGTGTGAATACCGCTGTAAGCTGTATCTCATCCCCAACATGTGCTGTCTTTGAAAGAGGTGAGATCTTCAGATCCATGGGCTTCGTCTTATAGACGTAGTTAAACTCTTTTTCTGCTGAAAGAAGTACATCATTTCCCGCCTCTATATTTGTGATAAGTGTATTCCACTCAGCTTCTGAGCCCGCATAATTGACCTTTGTCACTTTTGTCTGCGCAAATGCGTTTTTCTTTATCGCACTTACCTTCTTATAGATTAACACCGTATCAAACCCGTTTGCTCCCTCAAAAGCGCTCTCTCCTACAGTTTCTATGCCCTGTCCCAGAATGAGTGACGTTATCCCGGTGCATCCGGCGAAAGCCGCATCCGGTATGAAAGTAAGCTCCGCCGGGAAGGTAACGGTCTCAAGTCCTGTACAATCCTTAAACAACGCCTTCCCGAGCTTAGCTGTATCATTAACAGGCGGAAGGACAGCTGTCTTATTTTTCTCACAGCCTTCAAAAGCGCTGTCACCTATAGTCTCCGCCTGTCTCAGGTCAATATCACCCGCCATGGAACGGCAC
>JAFVEU010000102.1 GCA_017475845.1 Lachnospiraceae bacterium
AAATTTTCGAGGACGCATTTCTGCTGGGTTTTCAATTACTAGTTAGTAAGCGGGTATTCACAGGTGTAGGGCCATTTTTGGTTGTAGGGGAAGGTGTAGTAGCGAAGGTATTCATATTCGGTGCCGAGGCGTTCCGCATTCTTCCGTATCGCTTCTTTGACCTTGGTGCCGATCTCCGGTTCAACGCCGTAAAGAGCGTACTGATTGATCTTTGTGACGGAAGAGGGGATCTCTGCTTTGTCTAAGGCCTGGGGAAAACAGATAAGGGTGGTCATGTCCTTATCGTAGAGACAGTAGCTGAAGGATGTAAAATAGGGGTTGCCGTCAGAAACCTCTATGTATTTAAGGTTTATCTGGTTTCTGAAGGTGTCGGAGGCGATCTCTTCCACGGTTTCTCCGATATGTATGCCCATGACTTTGTTGTTCGGGCGCATGGAATGACTGTCAAGCTTAGTTACCGCAGGACCGTTTATCTCTGCGGATACGGGTACTGCGGAAATGATCACCGTGAAGGTGATGATCATGATCGCTGTGATTTTTTTCAGCTTATGAAACATCGGCTCTGATCCCGTCTTTATCAAATATAATGTCGAATTGCCCTGTATCCTTTGTGTCGTAGTATTTAACCCCGTTCCTGTCCAGGATATCTGTGACTTCCCTTTCGGCAGGCTCTTCGTCGGAAGAGGTGAGGATGGTTAAAAGGGGTGATGTCTTTTTTATGAGCTCCTCCGTTTTATATGCTTCTTTTCCGTGATGGGGGAATTTCAGCACATCCGAGTCTATATAGTCTTTGGAAAGCATCTCTTCAAGCCTTATGCTTTCGGCATCTCCGGTAAAGAGGATTGAGCCGTAACTGTTTTCCACTTTTACAAGGAGAGAGGAATTATTGTCATCGCTGTCAGGATAGTCGCTTCTTGACGGAGGGTTGATCCTTATCCTGAAGCCCTTTTCATCTATTTCCATATCGGATGAAGGAACCTCATAGTTTAGACCTCTGTCGGAAAGGGCTTCGAGAAATTTGACGGTGCGCTTGTCGTTATTGGTGACCGGGGAGGTGATGACCCGGCGGATGTTGAAATTCTTTACGATCTTTGAAGCGCCCCCTACATGATCCTTATCGTAGTGGGAGATTATGAGAAGATCCAGGGTGCTTACATTCCGGCATATCATATCCGTTATTATCTCGTCAGCATCGTCCTTGTAGCCGCAGTCAAGCAGCATATTGAAACCGGGGGAGGATATGAGGAAAGCATCGCCCTTACCGGCGTCATAGACCGTAAGGGTAAAAGGGACAGCGCCGGAGACTGTGTTTTCCTCCGGTTTTTTCGTGCAGCCGCAGAAATTAAGGGAAAGCAGTGCCGATAAAATGATAAATGCCGAGCGCTTTGTGAATAAATCCATTTTCAAATCCCCTCAAGTGGCGTATAATGTGATACAAGCGCCAAAATACAGGCGGCGTGTAACCGCTCAGAATCCGTAGGGTTCTGAATTGTTACGGCAATTTTAAGAAGCAGGTTCCATACCGTTGATTATATACAAAAAACCGGCTGATTGTCCATGAAGAAAGTAGCTATCGTTTTATCAGGCATTTTTATTTTATTCCTTATAGGGCTCATTATCATCTCAAGGAATCATAAACTGAATGCTTCCCTGTTCCCGAAGGAATTCAAGATCGGAATGATACTCTGCGGGAGCCATGATAACGGGGGATTATCCGAAGCTCATTATAAGTCGGTATTAAGCGTGGCCGAGAACAGAGGCCTGGTGCTGGAATTCTTTGAAAATGTGCCCTATGACGAGAGATGCCGTGAGAAGATAGAGGAGCTGATCTATGACGGCTGTAAGCTTATAATCCTGGATTCGGGATTCTTTGAAGAGTATTCCCTGCCGGCAGCCAAAGCCCATCCGGATACAGGCTTCATCAATTTCTACGGCAGCGGCTATTCGGAAAACTATCTCTCATTTTCCGGAAGGATGTACCAGCCCAGCTATCTCTGCGGTATGGTGGCCGGTATGCAGACCGGGAACGGACGCATAGGTTACATGGCTGCAAGTCCCGCTTCGGAGCTCATATGTGATATCAATGCCTTTACCCTGGGGGTAAGAAAGGTGAATCCCGATGCCACGGTTTACGTAGGCTATACGGATGCCACCGACGGTGTTTTGCTGATCTCACGCCTTATCGAGGGATACGGGATAGATGTGATAATGAACAACACATACACCGATACGGTTCTCCGCTATGCGGAAAAAAGAGGCATCTGGAGTATGGGCTGTCATATGGATCATTCGGATATCTATCCGGATTCCTATCTGACCTCCATGGTATGGGATCTTTATGATTTTTATGATTCGGAGATAATGAGCTGCAGGGAAGGACTGTTTACCGGAAAGGACATAAGGCTGGGAATCGACAGCCACTTTGTGGACATTTCTCCTTTGACTGAAAACGTTAAACCCGGAATAGCCGGGGCTGTGGCTGAAGAGAGGAACAGACTCATAAACAGGGAATATGACGTTTTTTACGGTCCGGTATATGATTCTGAAGGGGTTTTAAGGGCCGCGGAAAATGAATCGATCCCTGATATCGAGCTTTTCAATAATCTGAACTGGTTTGTTTCCGGAGTGGAAATATATGACAGTATGCAGGAGCAGAAACTAAATGAACCGGGCTAATGAGAAAGTAAGGATAGGCATTGTCTGGTGCCTTTTCATAGTTATTTTCATTATCACCGGGATGCTGATAAACAGCGGGCTTACCGCCATGGTTTTCGATTATCTGTGCAACCAGGTGGGAGTTCAGACTGATTACACCTCTGAAACGGTGTCAAACGAGCTCTTAAGGGAGATCGACAAGCTGAAGACGGTTTCGCGGATAGTCGAAAAGACCGGCAATACCGACAGCAGTATTTTTGATGCGGTAAATTATGAGGATCAGCATGTGATAATGGGTATACAGACTCTGGATGGCACCACCCTTTCGGGCACGGCTCTTCCCGCTTCGGATTATCCCGGGATACAGGAAGCCTTCAGGGGAAATGCGGCTACCGACTATATCCCTGACAGGGGTATGCTCTTCGCCTATCCTGTTTTCAGCGGTTCAAACGTTAAATATGCGGTATATGAGCTTTTGGACGAATATGCCATGAAGGACAGCTTTTCCCTTGCTTCTCCCGACGGCAGGAAGATAATGATCTGCACTCCCGAAGGGGAAACGGTGATGCCTTTTAAGAACGTGGAAGAAGCCGATCTCCGGAGGATGGAAGGTGCAGATTTCATGGCTGTTTTCGCAGACCTGAATAAAAAGATGGAAATGGATTCTTCCTATGCCGAATACAGGAAGATGGATGATGAAAAGTATTTCTTTTTCGTATCGGATATTCCCCACACATCCTTCCGTTTAAGGGGATATATGGAATCCGGGGTCATGACTGCCGGTCTTGTGGATGCGATACAGATCATCATATTTGTCTTTGTGTTCCTCCTTGTGATCTACGCCGTGGGAACCCTTTATCTTATGATAGCAGCGGAAAAAGCCGGGGAGAGTGATGAGCTGAGGCGTGCCAAGCTCATCGCAGAGGATGCCAACAGGGCTAAGAGCGATTTCCTTGCCAGCATGTCCCATGAGATCAGGACTCCCATCAATGCGGTCCTTGGCATGGATGAGATGATCATAAGGGAAAGCGACAATGAGCATATACTGGAATATGCCAGCAACATCAATAATGCGGGAAAATCCCTGTTGAACCTTATAAACGATATACTTGACTTTTCAAAGATCGAAGCCGGAAAGATGGAGATCCTGCCGGAAGAGTACAAGACCAGCTTCCTCATTTCCGATCTGGTGAGCATGACTGCTGTCCGGGCTCATAATAAGGGGCTGGACTTTAAGGTCAATGCCGATCCCGCCCTTCCTTCGGTGCTGTATGGTGATGAGGAAAGGGTAAAGCAGTGTGTGATCAACATTCTGACCAATGCTGTTAAATATACGGAAAAGGGCAGTGTCACCTTTGACCTGAGCTTTGACCGCATATCGGAAAAAGCCATTCTCCTTCATGTGAAGGTCACGGATACCGGCATCGGTATAAAGAGAGAGGATCAGATAAGGCTCTTTTCACCCTTTGAAAGGGTGGATGAAAAGAAGAACAGGAATATCGAAGGGACCGGACTGGGACTCAGCATAGTCAGAAATCTTCTGACCCTTATGAATTCAAAGCTGGAGCTTGAGAGTGAATACGGAAAGGGATCAGTTTTTTCCTTTGACCTTATTCAGGAGGTCAGGAACTGGAAGGAAATGGGTGATTTTGCCGAAGCCTATAAGAAGTCCATCCTTTCGCAGAATAAGTATTCCGAGCGCTTCAGGGCTCCGGATGCAAGGATACTTGTGGTGGATGATACCGAGATGAATCTTACGGTATTCAAGGGCCTGTTAAAGAAGACCAGGATCATGATCGATACGGCTATAAGCGGGAACGATACCCTGAAGATGGCCCGTAAACAGAGGTATGATATGATATTCATCGATCACAGGATGCCTGTAATGGATGGTATCGAAACCTTACGAGCCTTAAATGAAATGGATGATAACTTAAATGAGGGCGTTCCCTGCATTGCCTTTACCGCAAATGCAGGCTCCGGTTCAAACGAACAGTACAGGGCCTACGGTTTTACGGATTATATCTCCAAACCTGTCTCTTCATCGGAACTTGAGCAGCTTATAATCAAGTATCTGCCCCCGGATAAGATAGAGATGACAGACCCGGAAGAAACGCCGGAGGTCACCTCTGAAGAGCATGTGGATACTGCCTTTATCGAGAGCTATAAAAAGGCTGAAGGCTTAAGCTACAATGTTGCCATTGCAGGCTGCGGCGATCCGGAGCTCTTAAAGGACACGGCAGTCACCTTCTATAACGGTATTGATGATTCCATTGAGGACATAAGGAATTTCCTTGCCAGGGGTGATATTGAAAACTATACTGTTAAGGTGCATGCGTTAAAGAGTTCCGCCAGGATAATCGGAGCCGTGGATCTCTCCAGAAAGGCCGAATATCTGGAGAGATGCGGTAATGAGAGGAACAGGGATGAGATTGAGGAAAAGACCGAGGATATGATAAATGAATATCTGAAGGTAAGGGATTCCCTGCAGTCCATATATAACGATTACCTGAATAACATAGCTGAAGACAGCTCCGAAACGGAGAATTTCTTCAAAGAAGCCGTGAGCAGGGAAAACTTAAGGCAGTTCCTCGGCAATGTCCGGGAGTCCGTGGCGCTTTTTGATTTTGACGGAGTCACTGACAACATAAGACTTTTAAGGGAATACAAGCTTACACCCGAACTGGAAGAGGAATTAAAGGAGCTCACCAATGCTGCTGACAGGCTGGAAGAGGATGAGGTCCTTAAGATCATAGATGCAATCGAGATAATATATGATACACGATCATAACTATATAAATAAAGGGAGCGAGGGGTTAAAAATGAATAACAGTTTTAATAAGAGGATAGCAGTACTGACTGCTTTTGTTCTTGCGGCTTTGATAACTGTGCCTGCTTTTGCCGGCAGTATTGAGAGCAGTGGGTATGCTTTTCCGGATGAGACCGGAAAAGCGGAGGTCACGGGCTTTATACAGCTTCCGGACGGAACGGAGCTGCTTCCCGTTACAGGCGATAATTTCCCGGATGACAGCTTCAGACTTTATATGACTGCAGCTCTTATGAAATACGGCGCCGGGGTGGAAGCCAGATACGGCGTTAATCCCATGATATCCATGAACGGTGTCTGGTATTATGCAAAAACCGGAATACCGGCAGTGACTGCCCTTTCCCCGGATAACAGAGGCGTTAAGGACCTTACCGGAATTGAGTATTTCACCTATTTACAGCAGATCTCGGTATCCGGTAATGAGCTTACGACCCTTGATCTTTCCGCTAACAAGGAGCTTACGGCTCTGGACTGTTCGCATAATCATCTTACATCCCTTAATGTTTCCGCGTGTACGAAGCTTACGGGTCTAAACTGCTCGCACAATGATCTTACTTCCCTTGATATTTCTGCCTGTACGGAGCTTACGGGATTAAATGTCATGAGCAATAAGCTTATTTCCCTTGACATTTCCAATAATAAAAAGCTCACGGCCTTTGCCTGCACCTTTAATGCCGTTCCTCTTCTGGATTTCAGGGGGAATACGGTTCTTGATCCCTTTGACAGCGATTCCTTCAATGTATCCCTGCAGAAGGGCACTCTTACCATAGTCTGCGATCCCGGTTCGAAATTTGTGGAATTCTGTGAATTATACGGTATTCCCTATACCTTTGCGGTATTGAAAACAAGGCCTCAGGTTTCGGGGCCGGAGGGGGACCAGGTTGTCATGGTAAAGGAGAAAGCGGATCTTTCCCTTATCCTCTCAAAGCTTGCGGGGAATGAAAAGATAAAGAAGTATGAGCTTTCTTCAAAGGAATTTGCCTCCATTGACAAGAAGGGGGTTCTGAAGGGCAAAAAGCCCGGAAGGGTCACTGTTACTGCCTTAAGCGAAGGCGGTAAGAGCGTAACCTACCCCGTTACCATCGAAAAGGCTGAGTGCCGGGAAAAGAAGCTAAAGAGCGTTTCCCTGGATGAAGTGTTCTTTGCCTTTGACAACATTCAGGGTACCGTATATGCTCCGGATGCCTTTTTAAGCTCAAACAGCGAAGTGGCGGACATTGACGGGGTTTCCGGCAAGATCGTGATCAGGGGCCGGGGGACTGCGAAGATCACGGCTCTTTACGGCAGCGGAAAGAATGCCGCAAGGATCTCCTATAAGATAAAGGCGGATATTCCGAAGCTCAATAAGACAAAGGTGTATTTAAAGACCGGGGAGAGCTTTAAGCTTAAGCTTAAGAACACCAAAGACAAGGCTGCCTTCTTTTCCTCGGATGAGGCTGTTGCAATTGTAGGGAGTGCTTCAGGGGAGATCACTGCCGTACAAAAAGGCACCGCGAAGATCTACGCGGTACTTAACGGTATGAGATTTGAGTGTACTGTGATCGTGGTCTGATATGCTACGCCTCCGCTGTCGTGCCGTGAGTAAGCAGACACGACAGCGGAGGCTGTAGAATAAACCCGATTTGCAAACAAATCGGGTTATAAGCCGCTAGACAGACTCGAACTGTCGACCTACGCATTACGAATGCGTCGCTCTACCAACTGAGCCATAGCGGCAGACCTATATAGTCTACTATATGGTACAATAAAAATCAAGAGCGGTAAAAACCGCTTAAACAAAGAAAGGAAGAATGGATATGAAGATTTCAGATTCTGTAAAGTATGTTGGTGTTGATGATCACGAGGTGGATCTCTTCGAGGGTCAGTATGATGTGCCTAACGGCATGGCCTACAATTCCTATGTGATAATGGATGAGAAGACCGTGGTCATGGATACGGTGGATATCAATTTTAAGGAACAGTGGCTTAATAACATAGAAGAGGTACTGGGGGATAAGACCCCGGATTATCTGGTAGTTTCTCACATGGAGCCCGATCACTCCGCCAATATCGTGAATTTCCTGGATAAATACCCGGATACCACAGTGGTGGGAAATGTCCAGACCTTTAATATGATGGGACAGTTCTTTAAGCTTCCGGATAATATGAAGAAGCTTGTTGTAAAGAACGGAGACACCCTGGAGGTGGGAAAGAACACCCTGACCTTTGTATTTGCCCCCATGGTTCACTGGCCTGAGGTTATGGTTGAATATATGACTCCGGAAAATGTGCTGTTTTCCGCAGATGCTTTCGGTAAGTTCGGCGCGCTGGATACTGATGAGGACTGGGCCTGCGAAGCAAGACGGTATTATTTCGGGATCGTGGGCAAGTACGGCGCACAGGCGCAGAACCTGTTAAAGGCCGCTTCCGGACTGAAGATCGATGTGATATGCCCGCTCCACGGACCCATCCTTACGGAGAATCTTTCATATTATCTGGATCTCTATGACAAGTGGTCTTCCTATACACCTGAAAACGAGGGTATCTTCATCGCATATACTTCAGTATACGGACATACAAAGGAGGCCGCGGAACTCCTTAAGGAAGTCCTTGAGAAGAAGGGGGCTCCCAAGGTTTCGATTACCGATCTGGCAAGGGATGATATGGCGGAAGCCGTAGAGGATGCCTTCAGATATGACAGGCTGGTGCTTGCTACTCCCACCTATAACGGAGACGTGTTCCCCTTTATGAGAACCTTTATAGATGCGCTTCTTGAGAGAAATTACCAGAAGAGGAAGATCGGCATCATTGAGAATGGAACCTGGGCACCCATGGCAGCAAAGGTGATAAAGGGAATGTTTGAGAAGAGTAAGGAGATAAGCTTTGTGGATCCGGTTGTAAGCATAAGGTCAGCCTTAAAGGAAGACAGCAGAAAGGCTGTGAATGAGCTGGCAGACGCACTGCTGTAAAAGAATTATCAGCGGGAAGCGCTCTTGTTTACCAGCATTACATCAGAGAAAAATATGTTGCCGTCGTGGGAGAATTCAGCAGTACCGCCGTAACGTGCGGCGGTGGCGGCAATGGAGATGAGGCCGATGCCGTTTCCTCCTTTATGGGTGGAAAGGTAGCGGTCTCCTTTTTTTCTTAAGCTTCCGCTGAAACTGTTGGATACTGCGATATAGAGCTCCCTGTTCTGTTCCTCGGAAATGACCATGCGGATAAAGCGCCTTTCTTCAGGAATATCGAGACAGGCAGTGATGGCGTTTTCCAGAATGTTGCCGACGATGGAACAGAGGTCAATGTTGTCAATATGGTTTATCTCGGGAAGCATCACATTAAGCTCCGTCCGGATATCATTTGACTCTGCTCTTTGCAGATAGTGGTTTAAGAGCGCATTCATGGCGTGGTCGCTGCAAAGGTAGGCTGTTTCCTTCATGGGAAGCGCATCCCTGTAACGGTGCAGGTACTCATCGATCGCATTATAATCCTTTTCCTCGGAAAGCTCTGTTAAGGTGTAGATCGTCTGGCGGAAATCGTGCCTTACCTTTGTGTCGGCAACAATATAGTGCTGCAGGGAGGCATACTGCTTTTCCTGCATTTCAAGGATGTGGTTCCTGTCCTCTATTTCGGCTTTTTCCACAAGAGCATTGACCAAATAGTAGAATATCACGCAGAGAAGTAAAAAGAGGACGAACATCATAGGCATAACAGTGAAATAAGCAATGCCCACAAGGTTGGTATGAAGTGTGCTGTAGCGGTGGATCACCATACGCAGGTTAAAAAAGAAGAATCTGGCGGATACCAGGATGGATACCATCCATATACGGATCTGCTGCAAATGCTCCAGAAGAAATGAGCCGTATTTAGCCATAAGATAACAGGTCATACCGGAGAAAACCATGCCGAGCACAAGAAGGAAAACGGAAGCCGAAAGACTGAAATCCTTAAGATGGCGGTCAGGGAAGCGCATTGCATCAAATATGATTGAAAAGTTGACAAGAAAAGAATAGAAAACCACGACCAGCATATAAACGCCAAGGGACTGGGATATATGCAGGTTAAGGGATTTGTGGTATGCAAAAAATAAGATCACGATCACCGGAAGGAAAGGGATACTGAAGTCAAATGGGAGCAGGTTTTCCGCAAATGAGCATATCACGGCAAGGAGAGTGATAAGTCCGGCGGCGGCCAGATATGTATGTGATCTTTTGAAACGGAAATAGTTCTGAACAGGAGCAAAGCATAAAACGGCAGCCGGTAGCATTATAAGGTATGTAAGGAATGCCGTAAAAAAGCCTGAGAGTGTCATAGCAATTCACCACCTCTGTATTTCTGCCTGTTATGAAGCCTGGAAAAGACATAATTCCTGCGGATCTGATCCAGTTTCTTCTGTTCCCGCAAATTGATGGGAAGATGAAAGCCCCCGTGAAGCACGCAGGCTTCTTTTCCAAAGGAATCTATATAGTCCATGTTGATGATGATCCCCCGGTTGATCTGTAAAAAACGGCTGTCCTGCTCTAAAAGTGAACGTATTCCGGAAAAGGTCATGCGCGTAAGGAAGGTCTGTCCGTGGCGATCCGTGATCCGGATATAGTTCTTATCTGTCTGTGCGTACAGGATCTCGGAATAAGGAAATGTATGCTCATTTCCGTCAGCGGCTATGGTGATCCCGGCTTCGGATTTGTTATGAAGGGCTGCCACTTCATCCAGGACACGCCAGATATCGGCTTTTACTGCCTCCATCTCCGGGACCTTTATGATGTACTGGAAGGCATGGACTTTGAAAGCATCAAAGGCATGATCCGTACTGGTAGTCAGGAATACGATAAGCGTCTCTTTATCCTTTTCCCGGATCGCTTTTACAGCTTCCACGCCTGTCATGCCCTCCATGTATATATCCATGAAGATAAGGGTATATTGGAGCGGGCGGTAGACTGAAAGAAGCTCCTCCGCACTTACGAAAGTCTTTAGTTCCACGGGCACGTAATGCTCTGCGGCATATTCTTCTATGATACCGGAGAGCCTTTTAAGCTCACGGGGCATGTCATCAACCAATGCTATGTTCATTTTGTCATCTCCTATGGCACCAGTAGTTATGGTTTCATGAATCATAAGTAAACGCCAAAACAAATAGAGTTTTTGGCGTTTATCATAATAACATAGCTTTGTATATCTTAACACGAAATGGCGTAATTGAGAATGCGGAATGATCACGAAACGGCCTCCAAAATTTAACGTTTATCCCAGATGGCTTGAAGTCCGGTTTGGGACGTTCCCGATTTACCAGATGCTGCCGGAGATCATCGACCTGTGGGCGCTTAACGTACAGACACAGGTGGAAATATAGCAGATTCCGTTACCTGCTGCAGTAAATTTGAAGACCGCTTCGAGAAGGTGACGGGGCAGCAGTACAACAAGAATGACGGGGATATTTATGATAAGCTAATCCGGTTCGGGAGTTTTAAACAGGCATATCCTCTTGCTGAACAGAATCTTCAGAAAGCACTGCAGTTATGCCGGAAACCTTCTGAGGCTGCACCTGCCTGTACGGTTCATTATTTGGTAAAAGAAATCCTTGTTGAGAAACTGGGAGCGGAAATTGCAGCAAAGGAAATATCCTTTCTGCATATCGTGAATTCAGATGGAAGAATTCTTGATGTTTATCCCAAAATCCTGACGTTTATCCCAGATGTCTTGAAATATTACCTCAATAAAAATAAAATCATACAGATGCAAACGTAGTCTGCATTGCAATAGTTTAAGTTTTTTAAGATATTTACGTAAAGTTTAGGGGCTGACAGGTATGCAGCAGTTCGCTACGCTTAAGCAAGCAAGGGTTAACTGTGCCCTTTTTATAGTATATGGAATTGCATATAAAAACGATGGATGACCGTCGGATAAAGGGATTTTGCACCCTGTATCCAGCGGTTTTTATGTGTGAGCGAAGTTCACGAGATAGGTGCTTCGGAGCACATTAAGGAGATAGTATCATGAATAAAATAAAACCTGTTAATCTGAATGCAATGGTTCTGGGAGCCTGCATTTTGCGGTCTCCGCCAGTCAAAGGCGAAGTGACTAATGGAGAACGCAAAGAAATAAACATTTTTAGGAGGTAATTATTAAAAGGAAACTTGTAACAATGCTTTTTGCTGTGACGCTTACTGTATCAATGCTGTCAGGATGCGGAGGCAGTAAGGCAGAGGAAAGTACACCTGCATCAGATCCTGCTGAGACAAAAA
>JAFVEU010000103.1 GCA_017475845.1 Lachnospiraceae bacterium
CAGCACCTTTACCCTGTTTCCGTTATTTGCGCATCTGGAGTTATATTCGTCCTTCAGATTCTTTAGATCCCGGTCCCTTTCAAAGACACCGTAGCAATCCTCAAACTGCCGGGCACATTCCGCTGTGATAAGGCTTCTTGAAACCGGCCGCCCTGTTTCCAGAAAAAGGGAGGTGGCCTTTTCCGCTATCTCTTCCGGGAATTCCTTCTGGTTCACATTTATCCCGGTTCCGATCACCACGTATCTGACCTGCTCTCCTTCCGGAACCATCTCGGTAAGTATCCCCGACACCTTTTTCCCCTTTATCACTATGTCATTTGGCCATTTGATCATGGCGGGGACGGCCGCAACCGTCTCCACGGTTCTCAGACAGGCGAGAGCCATGACCAGTGTCAGCATCGAAACCCTGTCTGAAGGGATAGCGGGCCTTAACAGGTAGCTCATGGCTGTTATGGTTCCGTGGGGTGAGCTCCAGCTCCTGCCCCTCCGGCCCTTTCCCGCAGTCTGTTCATCGGATATGATGACCGTTCCGTGGGGAGCCCCCTTTTCCGCTCTTCTCTTCGCTTCCTCGTTTGTGGAGTCGATCCGGCGGAAAAAAATAAGGGAATCACCCTTTCCGAGCCACTCTGTCCTGAGGCTTTTCTGTATGGTGTCGTATCCGAATCCCTCCGGCTCTGTTATCTCACTGTCATTAATTTCCAAGGCTTTATCCTTCAAATCCCAGGGTCGCAGCCATCACTGCCTTTATGGTATGCATCCTGTTCTCCGCTTCGTCGAACAGGACATCCCTGTATTTCCGGAATACCTCATCCGAAACCTCCATATCGTCGAAGCCGTATCTTTCGCATATCTCTTTTCCTATCTCGGTGTTGCGGTCGTGATAGGAGGGCAGGCAGTGCATGAAGACAGCGTTTTCGGAAGCCCTGTTCATCTTCTCCATATCCACCTTATAGGGGGACAGATCCTTTATCCTCTCATCCCAGATCTCCGCAGGCTCTCCCATGGAAACCCATATATCCGTATAGATCACATCCGCCTTATCCGCTGCGGATGCCGTATCCTCCGTAAGTGTTATGCTTCCGCCGCTTTCTCCGGCCCACTTCCTGCACTTTTCCACCAGTTCCTTATTGGGAAAATACTTTTCGGGGGCACAGGCCACGAAATCCAGTCCCAGCTTGGAGCATCCTATCATAAGGGAATTGCCCATATTGAATCTGGCATCTCCCATATACACGAATTTCTTTCCCTTTTCATCTCCAAGATGCTCCCTTATGGTGAGCATATCCGCAAGGATCTGGGTGGGATGGTATTCATCGGTCAGTCCGTTCCAGGTGGGAACTCCCGAATATTTCGCAATGGTCTCCACCCGCTCCTGGCCGAAGCCTCTGTATTCTATACCGTCATACATACGCCCCAGAACCGATGCCGTATCCTCAACGCTCTCCTTTTTCCCAAGCTGGGAACCCGAATTATCGAGATAGGTGGTCTGCATCCCGAGATCGTGGGCTGCCACCTCAAAGGAACACCTGGTCCTGGTGCTGGTCTTTTCAAAGATAAGGGCAATGTTTTTACCCCGGAGCCCGTCGTGGCTCACTCCCTCTTTCTTCATCTTCTTGAATTTGGCGGCCAGATCCAGAAAGTGCCTTATCTCCTCCGGCGTAAAATCCATCAATGTCAAAAAGTTTCTGCCTTTAAGTGTTCCCATGTCCTGTACCTTTCCGCAGGCAAGTGTGCCCTGTCCGTTTCCAAAAGAGAAACAAAACCGGACGCATCAGTGACCTGCCTGCCCTCCACTGACCGTTCTGTCTTCATGCGCCGCCGGATACATTCATATATCCGTACATTAAGAGCGCTGCCGCCACGGCGGCATTTAAAGATTCAGTCTTCCCCTTCATGGGTATCCTTATCCTCACGTCCGCCATTTCCGCCGTTTCCGGCTTCAGGCCGTTTCCCTCATTGCCTATCATAAAGGCGGTCTTTTCCGGGTACTGCACTTCGTTATATGGGGCACTTCCCTTAAGATCCGCTGCATAAAGGGCTATGCCCTTTGCCTTCATTCCCCCGAGGCTGCCCCGGAGATCCTCCGTATAAAAGCAGGGAACCCTGAAAACGGAACCCATGGTGGACCTTATTACCTTCGGTGAATAGAGATCCGTCGTATCCCTGTCCATTATGATGCAGCTCACCCCCGCTGCCTCTGCAGTCCGGACTATGGTCCCCAGATTCCCGGGGTCCTGTATCCTTTCAAGAATAAGAAAGAGCCCCTGCTCCCCTCCGAGGCACGCATCCGCTTCAAATACCGGCTGCTTCACCACACAGAGTATCCCCTGAGGATTCTGTGTGTCCGAAAGCTTTCTGAAGACCGGTTCCGATACGGTCTCCCCGGATATTTCCGGATTCTTCTCATGAAAGCTCTCGCTTACATACACCTCTTCAATGAGCTCTCCGGGTATTTCATGAAACATGCGGATGCCCTCCGTTACGAAAGCACCCGCCTTTTTCCTTGCCCGGGAGCGGTTCATGAGCTCCCGGATATTTTTAAGTTTTGGGTTGGTGTATGATGTTATCACCTCACCAGATCCTTTGCTATTTCCACGTAATATTCCGGGATTTCCTTTTTCATTGCCAGAGCTTCATCAATGTCCATATCGATAAAGTCTCCGTTCTTAAAGCAGATCGCTCTGTTGATCACGCCCTTTGCCAGAAGGTCAGCCGCCATGGCTCCCATGACCGATGCGTAAAAACGGTCCTTACAGGTGGGTGATCCGCCGCGCTGCATATATCCTAAAATGGTGGCCCTTGTCTCCATGCCGGTGGCAGCTTCTATACGCCTTGCCATGGATACCGAATGTCCCACGCCTTCAGCATTTACTATGAGGAAGTGGGTCTTGCCGAGCTTCCTGATCCCCACGATGTGATTTATGATCTTCTGCTCGTCAAAGTCATACTTTTCGGGAAGGAGGATCTCCTCGGCGCCGCTTGAGATACCGCACCAGAGTGCGATATATCCGGCTCTTCTTCCCATGACCTCTATAATGGAACATCTCTCATGTGAGAAAGATGTGTCCCTGACCTTGTCAATGGCCTCCATGGCCGTATTGATGGCAGTATCGAAACCGATGGTGTAATCGGTGCAGGCAATATCCAGATCGATGGTTCCAGGTATTCCGATAACTCCGATCCCCAGATGTGAAAGTGCCAGGGCGCCTCTGTATGAACCGTCTCCGCCGATTACCACCAGAGCGTCGATGCCGTGCTCCTTCAAGATCTTCGCGCCCTTTTTCCGGCCCTCCGGGGTGGTGAATTCCTCAGACCTCGCTGTCTTTAATATGGTTCCTCCCATCTGAATGGAATTGGAAACATCTTTAGCGCTCATGG
>JAFVEU010000104.1 GCA_017475845.1 Lachnospiraceae bacterium
AGTGGTCAGCCTCCTTTTTGACGGCCATATATGGACGAAGAGACGAAAAAACGCCCTTATCAGGCGTTTTTTTTATGCAAATAAGCTAAAGTGGCTGTTGCATGATCACGGAATTTGCATTAAAATATGGGGCGTAGTGGTGAAAAGTGGCACTAAGTGGGAGAGAGTGGTAGAAGTTTTATGTTTATGGGGGCGTACAGCCATACAATAGATGCCAAGGGGAGGCTTATCATCCCGGCTAAGTTCCGCGAGGGGCTGGGGGAGCGCTTTGTGGTATCAAAGGGCTTCGACGGCTGCCTTCAGGCGTACGACCCCGAATCATGGAAGACCATAGAAGAGAACCTAAAGCAGCTTCCCCAGTTCAAGAAGGAAACCAGGGACATAACCAGATTCTTTCTGGGCGGGGCAGTTGAAGAGGAAATAGACAAGCAGGGGAGGATCCTGATCCCTGCAAAGCTCAGAGAATATGCGGGACTTGAAAAGGACGTGACTCTGGTTGGCAGCGGTTCCAGAGTGGAGATCTGGGACAGCGCAAGATGGAATGATGCGGAGCCCGAGAGCATTGAAGATCTGGCAGAGAATTTAAGTGACCTGGGCTTCAGCCTTTAAGGAATGCAATGGACGATTTCAGGCATATCCCGGTCCTCCTTAATGAGACCATTGAACTCCTGAACATTAAGGAAGACGGTATATACATAGACGGTACTATAGGAGGAGGCGGGCACTCCTTTGAAATTGCTAAACTCCTCAGACCTGAAAAAGGCGGACGGCTTATCGGACTTGATCAGGATGATGCAGCCATAAGAGCCGCCAAAAACAAACTTACTCCTTTCTCCTGCCTCCTCACCGTCGAAAGAAGCAATTTCGTTAACATGAAGGCTGTCACCGACAGCCTCGGGATCAAAAAAGTCAACGGTATCCTCCTTGATCTGGGGGTTTCATCCTATCAACTGGACAGCAGGGAAAGAGGATTTTCCTATATGGATGATGCCCCCCTCGACATGAGGATGGACAGGCGTGAGAGCTTAAGCGCGTATGAGGTGGTAAATGAGTATCCCGAAAAGGAGCTTACAAGGATCTTAAGGGAATACGGGGAAGAGAGATACGCGGGAAGGATCGCCTGCAACATTATAAAGGCAAGAGAAAAAGGCAGTATCAAGAGCACCTTCGAACTCAGGGATATAGTGGAGGCGTCTATCCCCATGAAGGTGAAAAAGACCGGAGGACATCCTGCAAAAAGAACCTTTCAGGCTGTAAGGATAGAGGTAAACCGGGAACTTAAGGTTCTTTCCGACAGTCTGGATATGATGACGGATCTTTTGTCTCCGGGAGGGAGACTTGCGATAATAACCTTCCATTCTTTGGAAGACAGGATAGTTAAACAGGGCTTTAAGAAAAACGAGAATCCCTGCATCTGTCCTCCGGATTTTCCGGTCTGCGTCTGCGGCAGAGTCTCAAAGGGAAGGGTGATAACAAGAAAACCGGTGGTGCCCTCAAAGGAGGAAATGAGGGAAAATCCAAGGTCAAAAAGCGCAAAGCTCAGGGTTTTTGAAGCCTCGTAAGGAAGCGGGGCGCTGAGCGGCAGGGGTTCTTCATTTTAAGGAGAAAAGGAGAACCGGGAGAGTCATTAGTTTATGGTGGATGAGATCCACGGGGGGAACAATTGGCTGGTAAGTATAACAGGCGCAGAGCCACTGTCTATGGAAGATCAAATAACAGTATTTATATCGACGGCAATACCGTAAGGCGTATTGAGCCCAGATTCGGGGAAAAAAGAGCGGTCAGGACAAGGGAAAGATCGGAGAGAAGATCCGAACTCCTTCAGATACCCCAGGTCTCTTTCGGCTATTATTTCTTTTTCCTTGCGGCTCTTGCGGTGACTGCTTTTGTGTGTCTGTGGTATGTAAGGATCCATTCCGATATCACCGCAAGCCAGAAGAGGGTGGTGGCCCTGGAGAGTACCTTGAGCAACCTGAAGCAGGCGAATGATGAGGAGTACGAGAGGATCGCCGGCTCCGTAGATATGGAAGAGATAAAGAAGATCGCCATGACGGATCTCAGAATGAAATATCCCGAAGAAGATCAGGTTGTGCATATTACGGTGGAAGAAGACGATTATGTGCGTCAGTACGGGAAGATACCGGATAAAAACGATTGAATAGCTGCGAATAATGTCTGTAAAAAAGAAAAGATCGGTTAAAATCGAATCATCCACGGGATTTAACGGAAAGATGCAAAGAAAGCTGGTGGTACTGTTCTTATTGGTACTGCTGGCTTTTGTCTGTCTGTCGTACCGTCTTTTCAGGCTGAACAGGGAAAAGGGCGCGGATTATAAAAGGCAGGTAATGAGGCAGCAGATGAGCTCCTCGAGAGTGCTTCCCTTCAGACGCGGAGACATCCTGGACAGGCGGGGCTCCAAGCTTGCCTATTCCGAAAAGGTCTACAATCTGGTGGTGGATGCAAAGATGATCCTGAGTGACGAAGGAGAGCATCTGGAGCCCACCATGGAAGCTGTCTCCAAATGTTTTCCCGAGGTAAATACAATTGAAGTCAGGGATTATATCAACAAGAATCCGGCCAGCAGATATAAGGTCTTTGCAAAGCATTTAAGCTTTGACGAGATCGAAACCTTTAAGGAAATGCAGAAGAAGGGGGTCAGCAAGGGGAAAGGGACGGTTTCCGGCGATGAAGAGGAGCCGGAGATGCTGGACGGAGTCTGGTTCGAAGAGGACTATGAGAGAAAATATCCCGGGAATACCCTTGCCTGTGACTTAATAGGCTTTGTACAGGGCGACAATACGGGCTTTTTCGGCCTGGAGGAATTCTACAACGACACATTGAACGGTACCGATGGCCGTGAATACGGCTTTATGAATGAGGATCAGGTGATGGAGGACTCAATAAAGCCGGCAGTTGACGGTTATACCATAGTCTCCACCATCGACACCAATATTCAGTCCATAACGGAAAAGCATATAGCCAAGTTCATGACAAACTATAAGGATAATTTCCGCCCGGGAGCCGCGGCGGACAACATCGGAGTCATCGTCATGAACCCCAATAACGGCGAGATCTACGCCATGGCGGGTTATCCCACTTTTAACCTGAACGATCCCACTAACATGGAGGGCATTGACCTTACGGGACTTTTGCCGGAGAGCACTTCCGAGAATGAGGTTCCCGAAGCTTCCGAAGGGGAGGATCAGGTTTCCGGCAACGAGGTTCAGCAGGTCACCGATCCGCTGACGGTGGCCAGAAACAGGATATGGAGAAACTTCTGTATCTCCGATTCCTTTGAACCGGGCTCCGTTATGAAGCCCTTCACCGTGGCCGGGGCTCTTGATGCGGGAAAGATCACAGGAAACGAGACCTATCAGTGCAACGGTTATCTGGAGGTGGGGGATTATCAGATCCACTGTCACAACAGGCTGGGTGACGGACTCCTTACCATTCAGCAGGGCATCGCCAAGTCCTGCAACGTGGTGCTGATGAACGTGGCCTTTGCCACCGGCAAGGAGGAGTGGCTTAGATACAACCGGATCTTTAATTTCGGCTACAAGACCAATATCGATCTGGCGGGAGAGACAAACGCCAGTGAGCTTACCTTCAATGAAAGTATGGGCATTACCGACCTTGCGGTAGCTTCGTTCGGCCAGGGCTTTAATGTCACCATGATGCAGATGGCAGCCGGTTTTTCGGCGCTCATCAACGGCGGATATTACTACCAGCCAAGAATGGTCTCCGAGATAAGAAATTCCGAAGGTGCCATAGTTGAGGAGCGTCCTCCCAGGGTCTACAAGCAGGTGATAAGCGAGAGCACCAGCGAAAAGATGCGGGGTTACTTAAGGAGTGTTGTAATGAGCGATCCGTCGGAGTGTACGGGATGGTCCGCAAGGCCCGCCGGATATACCGAGGGCGGAAAGACCGGTACCGCCGAAAAGGCTCCCAGAACAAAGAACGATTATGTTATCTCCTTTATGGGCTATGTTCCTGCGGATGATCCCGAGGTCTTATGCTACGTGGTCATCGATACCCCAAATACGGAATTCCAGTCGGAATCCACAAGACTCGCCACCAGGCTTAACAGGGATATTATGACAGAGGTCCTTCCCTATCTGAATATCTTCCCCACGGAAGCCATAACCGAGGAAGAGGCGGCAGAGCTTCTTGAAAAACAGAATGAATTCTCTGAGAGCAGCTCCTATTACGGAATCTCCGTAAACGGGATCCCGGAAGGTGAAGAGGGTGAGGAAGCTCCGGGGAAACCCCGGCTGAAGAGGAAGTGATAGTGATCCCCGAGGAGGGTGAGGAGCAGGAATCGGAACCGGAGCCCGAAAGGGACAGTGCCGGCAACCCCATCGTGGACAATGAGATACACTACGATCCCGAGACCGGATAC
>JAFVEU010000105.1 GCA_017475845.1 Lachnospiraceae bacterium
CACGTACCTTTAGGTGCGTGATAGTTGACGCCAATATAATAGATTTTATGAGGGAAGATACAGAAATATGATGAGAGTAAAAAGAGAGACTTACAGATTATGAAAAAAAAATACATCATTGTTTGCATAACAGCCATATTGAGTACGGTGGCGGCCTGGTATTTCCTTATCTATTCCGATCCCGGCAAGGGAGATCTCATAAAAAAGCAGGCAGACACTATTTATGTGGGCTCCACGGAAGAAACGGAGGAGGACCGGGCGGCTGAAACCGTAAGTCCGGATGCGGCAATGGAGGAAAGAGAAGGTGAAGCGGATCCCGCTGAACAGTCAGCCATAAACGACAGGCTGCAGAAAGCGGAGGGGCATTACCTCCGGGATGATACGGGATACATCTTCGTTGGGGACAGCCGCTTTGTCAACATGAATACCGTGTGCAGGATCACGGAACAGGATAATCTCTTTGTGGTCGCAAAGGTGGGAGAGGGATACGGCTGGTTCAACAATACCGCCCTTTCCCAGATAAAAAGGATCATCTCTTCAGGTCTTTTCAATAAATGGAAGGTGCTGATCTGTCTTGGCATCAACGATCTGGGGAACATAAAGAAGTATACGGAGAAGTATACGGAGATTAAGGATGAGTATGATATTTCACTGATCTCCGTGAATCCCGTTGGTAATTACGGGACCCTTACAAATGAGAAGGTATCCGCTTTCAATTCCGAGCTGAAAAAACTGCCCTTCCCCTACATAGATTCCTACGGCGTCCTTATTTCAACAGGATATGAGACCACCGACGGTCTTCACTATAACGGGGATACCAGCAGGAAGATATTTGATTCGATCCTTCTCGGGATCCAGGATGAGGATCCGGAGGCCCTTACCGGAAGCGGAGGGAATATCTTAGACAGCGCCTCCTTAGCTAAAAAGAACAGCATCCAGAGCGAGATCTCTTCCCAGAATAAGTACGTGAAAAAGGCGGCGGATCCCGGAACTGACATCGACCCGAAGATCCTGGAGCAGTTTGTGGAAAGTCCCGAAGGATCCGATACTCAGGAAGAGAAGGAAAAGACTGCCGGAGGAGAAGGCGGTATGGAAATCGAAACACAGCAAAGCACTGAGATCCCCGAAGAACTTTTGGAAGAAGAAGGGATGAGCGAAGAGGAGAAGCTTAAAGAAGAAGAACGGATCCGCAAGGAAGAAGAGCGAAGGGAAGAAGAGAAGGCCCGTGAAAAAGAAGCTCTTGAGGAGCAGGAGAAGCGGGAGGAAGAAGAAAGACTGAAAGAGGAAGAGAAGGAGCGGGAGGAAGAAGAAAGACGCAAGGAAGAAGAGCGGCTCAGAGAAGAAGAGGAGGAAAGACGCAAGGAAGAAGAGAGACGTAAAGAGGAAGAGGAGAGGCGTAAAGAGGAAGAAGAAAATAAGGACTGATCCTCACAGTCCTCTGACAGGGTGGCGAAGCTTTTCAAGCTGTTCCTTTACGCCTTCTGCACTTAAGGGCTTTACGAGAAATCCGCTGGCTGCGGTATTCCAGGCGTCCACGGCGTAATCCGGATAACTTGTAAGGAATATCACGTTTGTCAGAGGGTTGATTTCCATAAGGGTCCTGCATATGTCGATACCGTTATGCTTGCCCATCTCGATATCAAGGAAAGCTATGGAGATCATGGTTTCCTTAGCGTAATCCACCGCTTCGGAGGGTTTCAGGAATCCGGTGATAGTAGCCCGGGGCATGACTTCCGAAAGGACAGGAATGGCACCTGAAAGAAGTATTGCCTCATCATCTATTATTATCACTTCAGGGGAATCGGGATCGGTATTTGCGGCATCTGTCAATACAGATACATCCACATTCAAAAGCCGGGCAAGACGGGTGATAAGAATGAGATCGGGAATGCGTCTGCCGTTTTCCCAATTGGCTATACTTGAGCGGTTTACAAAGAGCCGCTGTGCCAGCTGCTGCTGGGACATGTTCTTTTCGGTCCTGAGGGTTCTAAGGGTTTCCCCAAAATGATTTGACATACAGAAATTCTCCGGAATCAAAATGTATGAGTTGTCATATTGCACGATCCGGAATCGATAGTGCAATACGACAACTCTTATTCAACTCCCGACATAATAAGCATAAACAGGGATCGGGAATTAATCAATGAGTCAGCCGTAAAAGAACGTTTCATTCTGAAACATTCCGGAACGCTTTTTGAAACATTTTTATTGCCACAGTATACAGCAAGATCGTATAGTAAGAATAGAGGGAGGAGTCAAAAAGAACCGTTCCGTGAATATTTTGAATCCTTAAGGGTGGATCTGACAGTTCCGGATATGCGTCCGGAAAGGCATATGAGGAGGCAGACGGTGAAGAATAGGATAAAGAAACTGACAGCGGTTTGGACAGTGCTTGCCCTGCTCTTAATAAATGCGGCTCCGGTTACGGTGTATGGCGATGATGAATATCACGTGACTGGTGAGAATGGGTCAGAGGTGGTTAAGACCGGCGTTACTTTGATAAGAAATGAAGAAGAACTGGAAACGCTTACAGGAAACGTTGGGAACATACGGACATTTCTTCTGGAAAATGATCTTACAACAAACAGTCGCATGACCGTCAGTAACGGTAACGTGGAGCTGATCATCGCGAACAATGTCACCTTAAGGGTCAACAAGGGGATACGGATTGCGGCGGGGTCGACTCTTACCATCTACTCCTTATATGGCAGCGGAGATAACTGCGGCAGGATCGTTGCCACAGGGGACGGTCAGTATCTTAACGGTATAGAGGTGAACGGAGGACTTATCATAAACGGGGGGATTATTGAAGCCCGGGGATATGAAAACGGAGGAGCCGGTATTTTTTGCGAAGAACACCAAAACGGCAGTGAGATAAGGATAAACGGGGGAAGGATAACAGCTGTGGGAGGAGAAAACGCAGCGGGAATAGGCAGCGGAGATAAGCGGAGTAAGATCAATAAACAGGGCGGAAAGATCACAATAGGAAAGGATGGCGGCAGCGGCGTCCTTTATGTGGAGGCTTATGGAGGAAAAAATGGAGCCGGGATAGGCGGAGGATATGAGGGTGACAGTGGAAATATCACCATAAACAGGGGAACCGTCATAGCCTACGGAGGTGAAGGGGCAGCCGGTATCGGCGGCGGAAACGGCAATTCCGGCAGAGAGATAAAGATAAACAATGGAGACATCAAAGCCACCGGCGGTATCGGAGGTGCGGGTATCGGCGGCGGAAAGGGTCATAACGCCGGAACGGTCATTATAAAGGACGGAAATGTTTCGGCAAACGGAGGAAGCAGCGCATTCGGTATCGGCGGTGGAAGGGATTCCAGGGGCGGCTCGGATATCCTGTTGGCCTGGGATAATGAAAACACACGGATCTACGCATCATCATATGATAAAAAAACAAGGATAAATGATTCACAATCATTCATAACAGATACAGGAAAATATGTAAGCTCCCAGGATAATGTAAACGGCAGTCTCAATGACGAAGGTCTGTCCCGGGTAAATGGCAGGATCCTGAGGCCCGCATATACGACTGAAATAATCTTTAAGGTGGTCCATGGTTACTGGAACGACGGCAGCAATGAGGACAGGAAGGTGCTTCTTAAAGGGGTAACCAGGGAAGCTGTGACCCTGAGTGAGGGAGATATCCCCGAGGTCGGAAATAAACCCGCTCAGGATGACAGAACCCCGAACCTGATTTATTTGCCGGGACGGGGACAATGGAACAGGAATCCTGATACCACGGCTCCATTACTTTTCGATAAAACCTATATATACTCCTTTCAGCCTGCGAACGCCCTCTATGCAACCGTGATCTTCAAGGTGAAGAACGGTTCCTTTGATGACGGTACGAAGGAAGATAAGACGGTCTATCTAAGAAAAGAAGAAAATACGGACACGGCACTTTATCTGACTTCTGACGATATCCCCGGTGTTGGCGGAAAGCCAGATCAAGGATTTAAGGCGGGAGCCTGGAAGTATGAAGGCTACCCCATGGATGAAAGGGTCTATTCGCCCGAAACTACCACCGAATATACCTATGAATACGAGGTGGACGACACCCCTCAGGAGCCCGAGACCTATACCATCACCTTTGATCCGCTCGGCGGAAGGGTTACCCCGGGATCAAAGGTCACGGGGGCAGACGGGAAATTAAATTCTCGTCCCACACCCTCACGGAACGGATATATCTTTAAGGGCTGGTGGACCTTGGCTTCAGACGGGGAACAGGTCACTTCCGAAACGGTATTTGATTCTGATAAGACGGTTTATGCCCACTGGGAAGAGGAGATCACACCCGGACCTGAGCCTGAGCCAGAGCCTGACCCTGACCCCGACCCCGATCCCGACCCAGACCCTGAACCTGGGCCGGCTCCCACTCCGGTTCCCGCACCGGTGGATCCGATAGAGTATCAAAAAGCTGATCTTAACGGGCTCACCCTGATGGGATTGCCTGTTGATATAAGGATCTACGGCCCCTTAAACCGTGTTTCCTTTAACGGTCTGGCGCATGTTTTCAAAGATACGGAGCTGTCGGGAGAACGGAAAAAGAAAAAGTGCGCAGATCTGAATATAGGCGTGAAGGGCGTCCCCGGATTTGTAAAAGCGGATTTCTCCTACGGGAAGAACGTAAAAGCCTCTGAAAAAAAGGCGTATTTTACGGTAAATATTAAAGAGGACACG
>JAFVEU010000106.1 GCA_017475845.1 Lachnospiraceae bacterium
GCAGCCCGGGTCCGCATTTGTGACGTACTTTAGCTGCTTATCCGAGAGTCCCAGCTTATCTGCCAGGATCTCCTGATCCTTTGCGTTTTGGTTCAGCAAATACACAAAGTCTGAATTGCCCAGAATCCCCTCGATCTGCGGAGACAGAAGAAAGTCGCTCACATTCTGTGTAAGACCGGTAGGGATCCCTCCCCACTTCCTGAAGCGCTTCCACATCTCTACCATATACTGTGCAGTCTGTTTATCACGAAGAAGCAGATGGAATTCGTCCACAAAATACCTTGTGGATATTTTCCGTTCCCTGTTCCGTGAGACTCTGTTCCACACGGCATCCTGGACTATCAGCATACCGAGATCCTTTAGCTGGTTACCCAGATCACGGATATCGAAGCATATGATCCGGTTATTGGAATCCACGTTTGTATGGTGGTTAAAATAGTTCTGGCTGCCATGCACGTAGAGTACCAGGCTCTGGGCTATCCTTGTGGCCTTTGCTTTCGCATCTATTGCCAGTTCCGGGTTTTTAACATCCTTCGGCTCATATTCGATCAGGGCATTGTACAGGTCTTCAAGTACCGGCATCCGCTCAGGGGCAGGGTCTTTAAAGTATTCCGTATAGATACGCTCGATACAGCGGTCTATTATTCCCTTCTCATCGTTGGCGAGTCCTTTCTCGTCCCCGGCGATCATATCGCAGAGGGTTATTATGAAATCTGCTTTCAGCCGCAGGGCTTCCCTGTCGTTTTTATGGGAAAGCTGTATGTCCATTGGGTTCAGGTAATCCGTTGAATTGGTGGCAAGCCTTATCACTTCACCGCCAAGTTCTTTTACTACAGGAAAATACTCTCCCTCAGGATCTGCAACAATGATATCGTCCTTTGTGACAAGGTATGAACCCAGGATCTCCCTCTTTGCCGAAAATGATTTTCCGCTTCCGGGAGTGCCCAGGATAACGCCGTTTGGTGTCCGGAGCCGTTTCCGGTCCGCCATTATCATGTTGCTGCTTAAGGCGTTCAATCCATAGTACAGGGCCTGCCCGTCCATGAAGAGTTCCTGGGTATTAAACGGAATGAAGATCGCACTGCTCTTTGTTGTCAGCACCCTCTCTATCCCTGTGTCATTTATGCCTGTTGGTGCAAGTGCATTCAGCCCCTGCTCCTGCTGGTACTGGAGACAGCGGAGATTGCAGTTTGCCTGTCCTATTATTCCGGCAACCCTCTGGGTCAGTGTCTCCATTTCCTTCTTTGTCCGTCCGAAGCACCCTATCAGGAATGTGGTTCTCACCAGTTTCTGGTTGCTTGTGTTAAGGTCATTTAAGAGCTCCATGGTGTCCTTTTCATAGGTCACTATATCTGTCGGTAAAATGTTCATATCATATCCGGATCTTACAGCCTTTTTCTGCTCTTCTATCTTCATCTTCTGGATATTTGAAAGGGTGGCCTTCAGCATTTTCACAGCCTTCACAGGATCCATGGTCTGCATGTGTATTGATACCGTTATATTGGAATCTATATCCAGGAGCCGTTTCAGGAGCTCGTCATTCATTTTCGGCGCTATGATGTCCAGATAATGCACGCTCCCGAACATCTTTCCGCATTTGAACCTTGAAGGAAAGCGGAAATCAAAGCCTGACGGTGCGATATAGTCTTTAACTGACTTACCGGATTCCGCCATTTCTTCAAAAGAAAAATTGAAGGGTTCCATGCTGTCCTGATGGAAGAACTCATGGAAAAGCCTCAGCCTTTCCTTGCCATTTATGGCTGTTGCTGTTGTTCCTACGTTCCCCAGATTCTGGATCACATCCCTTTCCACCATGTTCAGCTTCCCACGCGCCTCTTTTATATCCTTCGCCTCTATCCCGAATACCACGTACTTGCCCTTTACCACACCGTTATTTCCTTTAGCACAGAGGTTTTTCTCTATTCCGGAATACTCTTTCCTTATGATGTCATATTTATTCCCCTGCATGGCTATTTCAAAGCGCTTTATAAGTGTTTCTTCTCCAACCTGTCTGTTAAACAGGAATATCTGGAAGGATATCCCCGGGTCGAAATAGTTTATGAACTGGGAGTATAACCCCAGTATTTCCGCCTGTGCGTCCTCATCCTGCAGCACGTAATTCAGGTCATCAAAACCGATCATCTTAGTGTAATATCCACTACGGACTTTACAGATCCCGTCCCGGAACATCTTTTCAAAGGTTATGGTTTTCTGCGCTGTGTCCGGGATCCTGTCACGGGGATCCCCGTCCTTCAGCTTCTTTTTCAGAACCTTAAGCTGCCACCATTCTTTGAAAGTAAGACCTGTGAAATACTTAAAAACAGAAAAGCCGGGTCTGTCAGGTACGGCCTTTCCTGTGTCCGGCTGCTTTAGCTTCAAGCCGATCCACCTCCCTTCTCATGTTTTCCCTATCTTCCATTCTCTTATAGAGGTTTTCCGATTTATACCTCCGTATCCCCGGCAGGATATATCTCTGCCGTATCATAAGCATCAATATCTTCTCTGCAGGCATCCCGTCCTTCTCATACATTGCAAGAAGGAACAGGGGAACCATAACCGCCATCATAA
>JAFVEU010000010.1 GCA_017475845.1 Lachnospiraceae bacterium
GGTGAGATTATCACTCTTTATCACAAAACGGAGGGCCGAACCCTTTAAGTAATACCAGGCCTCCTCTTCAGATCCCAGATAATCCTCTTTTTTAAGCTCAAACCATCTGTCATGAAAGCTGTACAGCGGGAAAAGAGCCGAATACATAACGCTTTTTTCCGGACTGCAGTTTTTTATGGCTTCCAGCTTCAGAGGTGAAAACCGCATAGCCAGCAGACTTTTTAAGTTGGATTCGTTTCTGTGGAAATCCTTCACCAGAGAGGAAGCATCCACGAACACATATTTAAGATCCTGGTATCTGTCCGCCTCCCTCAGCCAGTAGTAGGCACAGGTCTGGGGCTGGAATCCGCCGGCCAGTACAAAGCCCCTGTATCCCGTGCCGGAGTATACCTGCATGGGATTAAAGGAATAAAAAGCATGGCTCGCTCCCAGTACCACATAGTCCAGGCTGTCCTTATCCATGCTGTAAAAATCCCGGTAACGGTTTCCCTCACCCGTCTCCTCCGTATCCGCATTATATGTCCACTTCGGAGTAAAGATCCTGCTCACAGGTATAAGGGTTACAAGAAAAAGGATAAAGAACAGAAGCCCTTTAATTATGGCGTGATTTTTAACCTTTGTTTCTTTCATAAAGCTTTTTTAACGCGTTTCTATCAATCTTTCCGTTTGCGGTAAACATCATCTCCTCAAGATGATATACCTGATTCGGGACCATGAATCTCGGAAGGAGGGCTTTTAATTCCCCTATGAGATCGGCTTCCCTGATATCTCCCGTATAATAAAGGATTATCTTTCCCCTGTCTTCGTCGTATATACAGCCGTTAAGTCCGGCTCCCTCGGTCTGGGAAGCTGCGGCCTCTATCTCTCCCAGTTCTATCCGGTGTCCCATGTGCTTTATCTGATTATCCCTTCTGGATATGAATACCAGATCCCCGTCCTCGTTCAGATAACCCAGATCCCCGGTCCTGTAAACTTTTTCGGGATAGGCGTTCTGCAGCGGATTCTGGACAAAGCTCTTATCGGTCCTTTCGGGATCGTTATAATAGCCCAGGGTCACACAGGTACCGCTCAATACTATCTCACCCTCTTCGCCTTTTCCGGCTTCTGTCCCGTCTTCCATTATGAGAAGCAGACGGGTATTCTTAAAGGGCTTCCCCACGGGTATCGCTTCAGTTTCCTCATAATCCCTGTCCAGTACATGGTAACAGCTCATCCCCGTCGCTTCCGTAGGGCCGTAGAGATTTATGAATCTGGCACCTGGGCAGGCCTCTTTCCAGCTGTTATACTGCTTTACCGGAAATACCTCGCTGCCAAAGGCTACTGTTTTCAGAAATTCCGGCTTTATCTTCCTGAAGGTCTTTAGGGATGAAACTATGGTGAGTGCGGAAGCCACCCAGCAGATGGTATTTATCTTATGGTCATTGAGATATGCCACCAGCTTTGCCGGCAGCGAAAACAGCTTTTTGGGGATAAGATAGGTGGTAGCCCCGTATTTCAGCGTGGGGTACAGTTCCTTAAGGCAGGCATCAAAATAGAGAGGGGCCTGATTACCGAAAACGGTCTCCGATGAAACCTGAAGCACCTCCGAAAGCTGCTCTATATAGTCTATCACACTCCTGTGACAGGCAGCCACTCCCTTGGGTATCCCGGTGGAACCGGAGGTAAATACTATGTAAATGGGATCCGTGTCAATTGCCTCTTCCCTTACCCTGTTAAGCGCCTCCTCATCGGTCTCCTCCGCGCTTATCTCATCATAAAGCGCAGTTCCGCCTTCGATATCCAGCTCCTCCGCCAGAGAAAAGGTGGTGCTGTCCGCAATGCAGATCCCCGGCTTACAGTTATCGACTATCCTCTGTATCCTTGAAAGAGGCATTTCCGGATCCACAGGCACATAGTAACAGCCTGCGGCGATAACTCCGAAGAAAGCCGCGATTTCCTTAACACTCTTCTCCATGAAGACGAGTACGCTCCGTCTCTTCAGACCCCTTTTAAGAAGAGCGGTACCGGTTCCCTTAAGGCGGCGGTCCAGCTCCTTAAAACTGTATTGCGTCTCCTCATCGGCAAACGCGGTTTTATCGGGATAGTTTTCAAGAGAAGGATTCAGATAATCAAGTACATTTATCATTTTAAGAAAAAATCATCCTTTACAATAATTCATATTCACTGCGGAGGGAAGCGAAATGCTTCACGCAGTTCCTTGCCATAACATCCAGGACATCTATCATGTAATCCGGAAATACATATCCGTCTTTAATGACGGACAGTTCGGTACATCCCAGTATAACCCTTTTTGCCCCCTTAGCCACAAGCCTGTCCGCGATCCTTATAAGGGCGTCCACATCCGGCTTTTTTCCTGCCTTGACCTGATCATATATGATGGACATAACCTTTTTCTGATCCGCTTTATCGGGATAATAATACTTTATCCCGTATCCGTCGAAAATACTTCCGAAGAGATTGCTCTGAACAGTGCCGTCGGTGGCCAGTATCCCCACGCTGTCACAGCCGGTATCCTTAAGATAGTCCGCCATCTCCTCCACACCGTTCATCACCGGTATGCTCACCTTTTCCTGCAGCTTTTTCTGATAAAACTGGGCGGTAACACAGGGGATCGCGATCTCACGCGCCCCGTCAGCCTGAAGCCTGCAGGCTATATCCTGAAATCCACTCCCAGAGAGGATCTTCTGAAATATCTGAAAAAGCAGCTGGGATGATTCGCACGCACTGAAAGGAGACAAATGACAACAGAACAGGAAACGGAAC
>JAFVEU010000107.1 GCA_017475845.1 Lachnospiraceae bacterium
GAAAGGTGGAAAGGGCACACAGTTCAAAGAGATAAATGATCCGGGACTTGAGTATTTCCGCATAGACGATCCCGACAATGGAAAACCCGGTTATCTTACGGCCATATCCTCAAGCGTGAATCCTGTGAATCCCGTTAATCCCGTGACCCCGGTGAATCCTGTGACTCCCGGCGGGAATACGGATCTTTACCTAAACTATGCCCAGATACCCAATACCTTCAGCGGCTTCGGATACAGTGAGGGCTACAACATCCCCGAGTCCAGATACAGAGCAGTTTTTGGCCGCAGGGGAAGCTATGTATACGATATGTTTGACGATCCCTGGGGAGGAAGCTGCTACGGTCTGTCTTCCACCAGCGGGCTCTTCAAGGTGTCACAGAACGGTGTTGATACAGAGGATTACAGCGATTATTCCAATGATTATTCTTTGACCCATCCCGATTTCCCCAAAGGAGTTGCGGATCTTATCCTTGACAGCAGTCATCCCGTAGATAACGACCCTTCGGATGATAAGGATGAAGAAATAGAAAGTGACCTGAGGAAGCTTATCGAGGCCCTGCAGATCTCCCAGTATGACGAGAGGATCCAGGCCTGCTACTGCCTGAATACGGATCTTGATTTGCTTGCGGAAACGGTCAAGGAAGAGAGCAGACTGGGGCACCCGGTGATAGTGGGGCTTTTCCATGAAGAGAACGGAGAGACGTACGGACATGCCGTCCTTGCCTATGGACTGAATGAAAATGAAGACGGCATAGAGATCTATGACAGTAACCATCCCGGCGAGAAATGTACCGTCTCGCTTAACAAAGCCGGCACAGGTTATGATTCATGGAGCTATAACCTGGGACAGGGTGCCGATGGAAAGGATGTGATCTGGGACGGCACCGATACAAGCGAAAACCTGGCCTATGTGCCCTATGACGTATATTCCGCTGTGTTCATGGATAACGGGGCATACAGGGACGAGGAGTGGTATTCTGAGGACGACGGCGAAGGGGAATGGACCCAGGCTGATGAGGATGAGTACCAGAATTTTATCTGGAATAAGATATTGCAGGAGCTCTATAATGAGGATCCCTGGACCGAAGGGGAGGAAGAAGCGTGTGCATTGGGTACTGTCCAGGCTGCAGATCAGTCGGGAGATGAACCAATCACGGATCCCGAAGAGCAGTTAAGGGAGCTGGAAGAGAACTGGACAGCAGAGGATGAAGCCAATTATGCATCCTGGCTTAAGGATCCGGATAACGAAAAGTATTCGAAATTCCGCTTAAAGTTCAGGCTTAAGTTCAGATTGAAGTTCCGCTTGAAGTTCAGACTCAAATTCAGGCTTAAGTTCCGTCTTAAATTCAGGCTTAAGTTCAGGCTGAAATTCCGCTTAAAGAGCATGCTGGTGGTTCTTCCGGGCGGTAACGGAAAGACGGAATTCCGCTTAAAGGCCGCAGAGGACGAAGGGACGCAGGTTCCGGAATACAGAGTTGTAAGCGGAAACGACGCAGCCTTTGCCGAATATAAGAACGGTCACCTGAAGGTGGATGACGGATTGGAGGATGAAGGGACTGGATTTAATTTCAGCACGGTGGGCTATGATCCTTTAAGGCAGCAGAATACCGGTAAGAATAACATTTTCTACGTGGGAAATAACGTGGGCCCCTGCTCCGTATTGAAGAAGGAGGGAGAGGCTGCTCCCTTAAGGATCCGCATGGCTGACAAGAAGAACATGATACAGGTTCAGACCGGAAGCCCTGATGTGAAGCTGGATGTGGATGATGACAGGGACATGAACATGGCTTATCTGAAGTCCCTGGGGGCAGAAGACAAATTTGAGATCCAGCTTAAGAACATTTTCGAAAACAGCGATGAAGAGGAGATACTTAGGACCGTAACCATTACCGCCAACGGAAGTGACAGGGATAAAGAGATAAAGGTAGGCTTTGATGATGACATGAATAAGCTTATCTGCGAGAATGCTGAGATCACGGAGTGTACGGTGGATTATAACGGAAGCGGATCGGAAATAGAGGGCATAAGCCTCGGGAAGGAGATACTGGAATTAAAGGCTGGAGAATCCTTAAAGATGAAGCCTGTCCTTACTCCGGCGGACTCGGAGGCAGAGGTGGAGTATAAGAGCTCCGATGAAAAGGTGGCAAAGGTTTCCGGAGATACCGTGACCGGTATAAGCCCCGGCAGGATCACAATAACAGCTGTTTGCAAAAAGAGCGTGGTGGGCAGCGACGGAAAGATCACAGATAAAGAGTACAGCGACACCTGCACCCTGATAGTGAGGGATCCGAAGTTCCTTGCCGCCAAACAGAAGACGGATATCACGGAGTTTTTTAAGGAAAAGGACAATATAAAGAAGTACGTGATAAAGGAAAAGGCCGAAAAGAAGATCGCTAAAGTAAGTAAGAAGGGAATACTTAAGGCAAAGAAGTCCGGAGGGGTGACAGTCACGGGTCTGGATGCTTCGGGAGCCGACCTTGAGAGTGTGACCTTTAATGTGGAGGAGCCGAAGGTAAAGCAAAAGAAGCTTACTCCTTCAGCGGATGAAGCGAAGGAATTCGAGGGTACGGATAACCTGGAGGGAGCCTCGATCCAGCCGGATAAATGGGAATCCTCCAAAGAAGCAGTGGCTAAGGTGGACGAAAAGTCCGGCCATATCACACTGGGTGAGACAAAAGGAACGGCTGTTATCTATGCGTCCTACGGCGAAGGCAAAGACGCAGTGAAGCTTAAGTTCAAGATAAAGGTGAAATAATCATAAAGGCAGAAGCAGTCCGGAGCTGTTTGACAGTGGCCGGGCTGTTTCAGTGGAATTAAAGAAATATGGATATGCTGGTGATCTTTGAAAGGATGCTGATGCTCCTTGCCATGATGGGGCTTGGATTTTTAAGCTACAAAATGAAGTGGCTGGAGGACAACAGCTATAAGAAGCTGTCGGAGACAGTGGTCAACGTTTTTAACCCGGCCCTCATAATAAACGGGGCCCTTACGGCCACGGCTTACGGCAGCACGGATATGGGGCTCATAAAAGAGAATCTGAAGTTTGTGCTGATCTATTTTGGGGTAAATATCCTTTTCAGCATTCCGGTTTCCGGGATACTTGGGAAGGAGGCCAGGGAAAAGGATATCTTTTCCCTTATGACCATCTTTTCAAACGTGGGCTTCATGGGGATACCGGTGATCTCCAGTATCTACGGGCAGGGAGCCGTGATCTATATCACTTTTTATATCCTTGTATATAATCTGCTGCTTTACACCCTGGGTATATATATCGCCCAGAGGGGACTTCCCCCGGAACAAAGGAAGAGCGGGATATCCGGAGTCTTCAATATCGGGACAGTGTGCTCCGTATTGGCACTTGTCCTCTTTTTTGCCGGATATAAGCCCGGGGAGGCGGTGCTCACGTTTTTTGACTATGTGGGAAACGCCACCATCCCTCTTTCCATGATGGTAATAGGGGTTTCCGTTGCAAGGATACCCTTTAAGGAGGTGTTCTCCGGGCTGAAGATGTATATCTTTGCGGGAATATCGCTGCTTTTAATGCCTGTATGCGCAAGCTTTCTCTTCCGGGGATTAAAGGGCGACGACATGATATTCGGAGTGTTTATAATTATGTTCGGGCTTCCCGTGGGAAGCGTGGTCACCATGGTCATTAAAAACTACGGGGGAGATGAGAGCCTTTGCAGCAGGGCCACTATCCTAACAACTCTTTTATCCATATTCACCATCCCGCTCATCGTATCATTTATCTGAGAGGATGGGTGCCAGCGGCTGTTTTTCATTCGTAAATAAAAAGAAAAAACCGTATTTTTGCAAGTAACTGTCCGGAACAGTTACCTAAATAAGTTTTTTGAAAGGAAGGATACTATGTCAGAGGGAAATTACACCATAACCGGAGAAGACGGCTCCCTGCAGTATGTGGATCATAATAAGGCCTGGGAGCAGCTGACCGGATCCTTGAACAAAGCGGAAAACGCCATGGAAAAAAGAGATGCCATGGGGGATTACCTTCAGGGAATAAGGGGACAGGTGGATCCGCTGCATCTGACAAAGGAGACCTTCAGCGCCTATAGTGAAAACTATAAGGATGTCTATACGGATGAGGAGAGGAAGAAACAGGCTTCAAAGAAGGGGACGGAGCTCTGGCATAAGAAGAGAAACGCCGAATTCATTGAAAAGCAGGAAAACCTGCGGCAGGGAAAAATGCAGAGCCGTGCTGCCGCTGCCCTTAAGAAAGCGGGGATCAACGAGAATTATGCATCCCCGGATATCATGGCGTTGTCCGCCTTTATGGGGACGAGTACCAGGGATAATGCAGAGCTTTTAAGGTTATACAGGGGAAACGAAAAGCTGAAGGTCTTTATCGCCTGTATGAAGAAGTTCATGAAGCAGGATCTTAAAAAGCTGGATATCAGATCGGATAACAAGGTGGCAGAAAATGCGGAGGACCTGGAGAGGCTAAACGAGATCTTCAGCGGCATACAGTATCTCATCACCGCATCCCCGGAAATATATGCGGCACTCCCGAAAAAGGTAAGGATCTCCTTTGAAAAATATTACGGTCAGGCGAATACAGTGGTGACCTACTACAGGCTTAAAAAGCAGGTGATGGTGGATCAGCTTTACCGGACTCATGAGAACCGTGAGATAGGAAAGGATCAGAAGAGGCTCATGTCTCCGGAGCAGAGGAACCTTGCGGAAATGATATGGCAGTCTGCGGGAGGACTGGCTGTTTATATGAACAGATCCAATGATTACGTACTTAACGGTACCTTAAAGGATCTGAAAGAGTGCCTGAGAAAAGAGGGGGTGAGCAAGAGCAGACTGTCCCTTCAGGCGAAGCTGAGGAAGCGGAGAGAAGAGATTGAAAAGAGGGGGCTGGCGGACCGGATGGACGATTTCCTCTTAAGAGAGAGGAATCTCAATGTTAAGGGGAAGCTTGGGATGACGGGACACGCCCGTAATCTGAAGGCCTTAAGGCTTTCCGGGGATCCGGTAAAGGATCTGGAGCTTCTTCCCTATGTTCTGGATCAGAGGGAAGTCGTAGCCCGGGCCGAAAAGATGAGGAAGGACAATAACAGCTCCTATCTCATGGAGCAGTCTGATTTCCAGATATCTGTTGCGGAGAAAGCAATAGCCATGGCCGGAACCCTTAAAAGAGTGGAAGAGGATCTTCTTACCATAGGGCGTCTCACCAAAGGAGGAGCTATCGACACTGCGGTCAA
>JAFVEU010000108.1 GCA_017475845.1 Lachnospiraceae bacterium
ACATAGTTATCCACCGACAGGATCAGTGAATTATCGTGACAGGCTACGGAAAGCTCCTTTATGAACTGGGCGAAATGCTGACCGCTGTCTGCGGACAGGCGCTCAAAGTCCACGTTTATGCCGTCCGCGCCGCTGGCTTTCACGCTTTCCACCAAAGCGTCGATAAGCTTCTTTCTCTTTGATGTATAGGAAAGCACCTCATGGGTATCCCTGTCCGAAACAAAGCCCTCGGTATTGAAATTGTCAATTACTGCCCAGACCTTCTTTCCTGCCTCGTGAGCGGCTTCCACGTACCCGGAGGAGGAGATGTCCTTAAAGCTCCCTTCAGTGTCCGTGAGGGAATACCAGGTGGGTCCCAGTACGTTTATGGCGGTGTCGTTCTTCAGTATGTCATAGACCGTGTCATTGGCCACGGCGCTCATGACCTGATGCCAGCCAAGGCTTATCTTATTATTGTAGCCGGTCAGGGGGAATTCCATGTCATGCACATTCCCCGGCGCCGAATCGCTTTCATCCGTATATTCTCCGAGGTCGCTGCTGGAAACAAAGCCGGATGTCCCGTTCTCCCGCTGCACTTCGCTCCATTCCGTGCCCGGGGTCAGCATCCTTACCTTCTCTCCCTCTTCCAGAGCGTCCATGATATCGCCCTTCTTATCCCCCAGGCTCCTGAAGGCCGTCCTTTTCTTAACGGATGCCGCAGAATACTCTCCCCAGGTATTCCTTATGAAGATATAGGGCACAGCCTCACCTGTGTGATCCCCGAATTCCAGATCCGTATACTTCCTTATGAGATCCGTGGAGAGACAGAGCACTCCGTCGATCTCCAGGGCGTCATCTCCTATATCCAGCCTGTCCGTTCCTTCGGGAGTGGTATAGAGTATCAGCCCCTCGTTTTCGTCATGATAAAACCAGTCGTTGAGATTCGTCTTTACATAGTCATAGGGTAGATATATCCTGCCATTCGTAAGAAAGGCCCTGACCTCCGCCTCATAGCCCTTATTCAGTATGACTCCGGCCTCATCTTCTTCCATCTCCCCGAAACAGGCGGAAAGATCCGAATCCACCTTAAATCCGGTGAGGGCCTCCACGGCGCTGCCGCCGTAGCTTAGGAAAAAGACCACGAACAGCAGTAAAAGTACAAAGATCACGGGAACGGTCCAGGGGGGTATTCCCGAGCCCTTCCGCTTTTTCTTCCTTTTCTTTCCTGCAACCCTTTTTCTAACAGTCTCCAGATCCTCTACTTCCAGATCATCAAAATCCCTGTCGTCTAATCTCATCGGTTCCTTATTCCTTAAAGCTTATTGATAAACAGGATCCCTTTGTTTCAGTCCGGGTCCTTTGACGTACTCTTCATTATACCACACTTGGAACAGCCCTGTGTATACGTGCCTATAGCATTTGGGGCGCCTGTGGAACACTGCATACACAAGGGCTGTCTCCCATTTTGATATGATGATGCCTTATGGCTTATTCCCCGCGGTGGGAAACCCTGTCAAAACGTATCTCCGACAGATCTCCGTTTTCGTCATCCACGTAGTCAGCCATGTAATCGGAACCCTCTTCCATTACCGTCATCACCGTCTGCTCCGGCGAAACAGGCCTGTCCTGTACATAGAGCCTGATGCCGTTATTGGCGTAAAACGACAGCGTGGACAGAAAGTTCAGTTTTTCCTGTAAATTATCCATTTTTTTACCCTCATAGAACTTTGAGATTGTCTGCAGCTGTGATAAGCCGCTTAAGGAGCTGCGGAAATTACCGCCTGTGATATATCCCGGGACGCGCTTATCACGTTTTTATCGGGAACAGTCCGGCTGATGCTGTCCGCAGCTTATACATGGGAATAAGAAAAACTCTAATGATTCTCCGTGGAAATGCCGATAAAAAATAGTAGATAAAACAACTCGTCATTTACAAAATATCAGGAAAATTGTCCGGAAACCGGAATGATATGTATATAAGCCGGGGATCTGTAAGGCCTCCTCTCCGCATCTTTCAGAGATTTGCCGGCCGTCCCGTGAGGAAGATTATACAGCATCATTTTTAAATTTCAAGTAATTTATTAAAAAAAAATTATTTTTTTCATAACCTGCTACATTTTTCTTGACTGGAACGTAAATATATTATAAAACATATCAAAACAATAAAAGGAAGGGTGCGTCAGCTATGAAAATTGAAAAAGTTAATGACAGAACCATCAGATGCACACTGACAAAGAACGATCTCAACGAGCGGAAATTAAAGCTGAGTGAGCTTGCTTACGGGACTGAAAAGGCCAGGGGCTTTTTCAAGGATATGATACAGCAGGCCAGCTACCAGTTCGGCTTTGAGGCAGAGGACATCCCGCTTATGATAGAGGCCATCCCCCTTTCGGGAGAGGCTATTGTGCTGGTCATCACAAAGGTAGAGGATCCTGACGAGCTGGATACCAGGTTCTCCCGTTTTGCTCCCGACTTAAAGGAATACGGGGAATTCTCCCAGGACAGCAACGGATCCGGTCTCTCAAACTACGGTGCGGATGATGTCATTGATCTGGTGAAGCGGCTTCACGATACCATACAGACCGCCAACAAGGCCCTAAAGGGCGAGATCGCTTCCAATGCAGCCAGTGCATCCGGGGAAAACGTATCGGTATTATCCGGCACAGATGAAAAGAATATCCAGATAACCGTTCCGGTTGACATAATTAAGCTCTATTCCTTTAAGGACATAAATGTGCTTATTGAGCTGGCCCATGTCTTAAAGGGAGTATACAAGGGCAACAATACTCTCTACAGGGACCCTTCGGATGAAAAGTACTACCTCATTATCCGCAAGTCCTCCCTCTCTCCGGAGATATTCAACAAGGTGTGCAACATCATTACGGAGTACGCCTTTGTGGAGAACTATTCTCCCTCGGTCCAGGCCTGGTTTGACGAGCACGGCGAAGTGATGATCGCCGACAATGCTCTGGAACAGCTCTCGGAGATCTGATCCCCGGGAGACCTCCGGTAACTTAACGATCAATAGTAAAAAGACAGGAGCGCTTATGTCTCCTGTCTTTTCCTGATTCCCGTAATTAAACTGTTCCTGCAGTCTCACACTGCTTCATTCATGCGTTTTACCAGCTCATCCGCGTCTACGCCATGGACCATGGCTGCTTCTGCAACGGTCTCTCCCTGGGATGCGGGGCAGCCTATGCAGTGCATTCCGATCTCCATTAAGACCGGTATTGCCTCAGGCTTGATATTAAGGATGTCTCCTATGGTGGTTTCCTTTGTGATGCTTTCCATTTCCTGTATTACTCCTTTCATCTCATTAAGGTATTTTTCACCTTTTCGTATCTGATCTTAAGTTCATTGAACATTTTCAGCATGTCCTGGGATTTCTCTTTCGCGATCCTCATTATATCATCATAATCGTTTATGAAGGTCATTACAACCTCCCGGTCGAATTTATTATGATTTACCTCATCATTCAGTATGCGGATTACCGATTCCTTGTTCCTGGCCTGACGGTAGGCTCTTTCACAGGTCAGGGCCGTTACGGTGTCAGCCACCTGCAGTACCTTCTGGGATTTGTTCATCTCGTCCGCGGTCCAGCCGTGGGGATAGCCGCTGCCGTCCAGCCTTTCATGGTGCCCCAGGGCGATCTTTAAAATATTGTCGTTCACCCTGTCCTTTAATATAAGCTCCATGGAGCTCACATGGTTCCTGACCTTCTGCATTTCCTCTTCCGTAAGCTTCCTGGGGGCACTTACGATCTCATCGGGCACCGAAAGCATTCCCACATCATGAAGGGCGCTTCCCAGCTGCAGTTCCTTCATGTCCCCTTCTGAGAAGACATCCATCCTGGAAGCGATCTCCATAGTCACCATAGTGGTAGTCATGGTATTGATGACATTGTATTCATCCTTGAATCCGGATATGTAGATCAGCATCCTTATATACTGGGTCTTCTCATCCTCGGAGAAAAGAAGCCCTTTCCAGAGCTCTGCCAGCTCCGTCTTATAGGAGCCGTCCCTGAACTTAGGGTCTATGTCATATTTTAGCAGGGCCTGCTCTAAAAGGTCCAGGTTCCTCTTTGAGAATTTCCTGTCCTTATAGGCCCACAGATTCTGGATCCCGAAGCGGTCTCCAAGGGAATTGTGGAAAAGATCGTAGCGCCCCGACATATGGATGAACTCCGATATCTCCTTCCCCTCGAAATCCACATCACTTAACTGAGTCGTATCGATATGGCTGTACATCAGTATCTTTGACCTGTCCCCGATGGGAGAAGCATATTTCATGAAGAGATAGCCGTAGATCGAATGCTTCATGGGATGGGCCACGTCAAAGTCCAGCACATCCCTGCCCATTTCCACCTTAAAGGCTCCTATGTCGTGAAGTGCCGCGATAAAAGCATATTCCGCAAGTTCATATTCCTCGTAGCCGCCCTTTATCTCCATAAGCTTCCAGATGATATAGGCCACCCTTTCACCATGGGCTACCAGTCTCTGGTCGATAAGCCTCAGAGCTTCAAGTATGATCTTGCATATGTCCCTGCTTGATATGTCATCTCTTTCTTTCATTTCATCCTCTCAAAATCAAGAGTCACCTTAAAGAGGTCTCCGTCCAGATCCACCCTGAATTCTCCCTTTTGCAGCTCTGTCAGGCTTTCGGCTATGGAAAGGCCCAGTCCCGAGCCCTCCGTCGAACGGCTCACATCCCCTCTTATAAACCTCTCCGTAAGCTCTGAAGCGTCGATATTAAGGGCCTGCTTTGAAATATTCTTTAAGGAGAATATCACCCTGTCCTCCGTTACAGAAAGCAGGGCATAGACCCTTGTGCCGGGCATGGCGTATTTCGCCACATTCCCGTAAATATTGTCAAGTACCCTGAAGAGCCTGCGCCCGTCGGCGTAGATAAAGGCGCTCTCCTCCGGAAGCTCCGTCACCAGGGTTAAATCGGACTCTTCAAATCTCTCCGCAAATTCCCCTTCCATCTGGGATATCATCATAGCCATATCCAGCTTCGCGGGCTCAATGGAGATATTCCCGGAGGTTATCTTTGAGGCTTCCACCAGATCCTCCGTAAGGGTCTTCAGCCGGGAGGACTTATTATCCAGTATCTCTATGTAATTCCTGGCCTGCTCATCCTCTATGTCGCATCTCTTAAGGAGTCCCACATAGTTGATTATGGAGGTCAGCGGTGTCTTGATATCATGGGATACGTTGGTTATAAGGTCGGCCTTCAGCTTTTCCGTCCTTATGGAGGTCTGCATGGCCTTTGACATCCCTTCCTTCATGGATTCAATGGCTTCCATCAGCTCCGCGTTCTCCCCGTTCATACCACCGGTGTCCGCAGCAGCCGATACATCCCCTCCCCGGATGTCCTTTACCAGGTCAAGTATCCGCCTCCGCTGGAAAGCGGAATTCAGGATGATTATAAAGATCACCAGATCTATGGCTCCAAGCAAAAAGTAGTAGCCGTTCTCCATGTTTTCGTAGCCCAGGTAAAATAAGACTATATTTACCGTTACGATCAGTGCGAAGCCGAAAAGCTCCTTAAACACCAGGGCTATCCCCGAGGGAGACCTGTCCAGTCCCGCGGAAATGTATCCGCACTTTTCCAGTATGTAATTCGTAAGGCTGTCCTGATAAAGGGTTCCCGCCTTGATGCGGCGTATAAGGCTTAAGTACCCGGCTAAAAAAACGGTATTAAGTACCGCCGCCCCGGAACCGGACATTATCAGGGCTTCTATCCGGACATTTCTCAGTTCATAGGTCTTCGCTGCCACAAAGAGAAGCCCCGGGATCAGTATTCCCGCATAGAATACAAAGGCTATCTCCGTCTTTATCCTGTCTATGCCCAGAAGCTTTTTATCCGATCCTTCGGACAGGGTAAGGGCTGCAAGGCAGAAGAAGGCGGCTATAAGAAAGACCGCAGCTCCCGTCTGGGCGGCCCTGACCACAGGCCTGTACCGATAGTACTCATTTCTGGCTGCGCTTAAGGAGTCCATTACCGGGTATCCCGTGTCTATGGCAAATTCCAGATAATAGTTCCCGTCGAACCGGTCCCTGTATTCCGTCAGCAGGTTAAAGAGATACGAGTCAGTGACATGCATATTGCTCTCATATTCAAGGCTTCTGGAATCCAGGATCAGGTACTGTCCGTAGGTCTTTATGGTATCGTCTTCCTTAAAGGCGGAGGTGTCGATATTGGAACAGGTGTTGGAATTGGCGTAGTCCGTGACAAAGAAGCGGACATTGGTATTGTCGCTCCGGAGTTCCACCCCCAGCTCCTTATAGTCCTGATAATCCTCCCGTATCTTTATAAGGGCCTGCTCCAAAAGCTTTAAGAGCTCTTCTTCCCCGTATTTATCATTGGCATAGTCAAAAAGGGTCCTGCCGTGAACCGGATAATATAACTCCTCCAGTTCTATCCGCACCCCTTCTGAATCGCTCAGCACACCTTCCTCGTAAGTGAAAGGCATGCCGCTGTCGGCAGCCGCAAAGTCCTTACTCTCCACATACTTATATTTCAGGCCTTTCCGGCTCCAGTGTATGAGGTCGGAGAGCTTGTAGCCCACACTCCGGGTCTGCTGCCCGCTCATTTTGCCGTCTTCCACGTATTCCGCCAGATCCACGATCTTTCTGCCGTAGAATTCCCCCTGGCGCTCGAAATTGCTCTTTAATGCGGAGCTCTCCACGATCTCGTCCAGGCAGTCACGGACCATTGTGGAAAAAAGATCGGAACGCTCAAAGACCGGGGTACGGCTTATGATGGTGGCATTCCGGTCCATCCTGGTGACGGATACCGCCATGGTGGTGAGGCATACCACCGCCATCACCACCAGTACCTCTTCACACAGCACAAGGATGGCCTTTCTGGCTTTTGCGGAGATCTTCATTCCCATGCTTACTGTTTTTCCACCTTATAACCCACGCCCCAGACTACTTTCAGGTATTTGGGATCCTTGGGGTTTATCTCTATCTTTTCCCTTATATGCCTGATGTGGACCGCAACGGTATTGTCGGCCCCTATCGCTTCCTCATTCCAGATGCTCTCATATATCTGGTCTATGGAGAAGACCTTTCCCGCATTCCTCACAAGGAGCAGCAGGATATTGTATTCTATGGGGGTGAGCTTCACATTCTCCCCGTCTACGGTGACCGTCTTGTCGCTGTCGTTGATGCTTAAGCCCCCTACCGAGTATACATCCGTATCGTCCTCGGCAATGGTCCCGAGCCTTGTATATCTCCTGAGCTGGCTCTTTACCCTTGCCACCAGCTCTAAGGGGTTAAAGGGCTTCGGCAGGTAATCATCCGCTCCCACATTGAGCCCCAGTATCTTATCCGTGTCCTCGGTCTTTGCGGACAGCATGATAACAGGTATGGAGCTCTCCTTCCTAAGCTCCAGCACCGCATGTATCCCGTCCAGCTTAGGCATCATCACATCGATGATAAGGAGCTTAACGTCTTCCTTCTTTATGATCTCCAAAGCCTCAACACCGTCATAGGCCTTGAGGACGTTGAACCCTTCCTGTGTCAGGTATATGTCCACCGCTTCCACTATTTCCCTGTCATCATCACATACGAGTATGTTCAAATCTAGTACCTCCTGTCTCGCTTACCGGTCAGAGCAGCACATATTCCATGGGAGTAAAGGTGATCCCGTCGCTCATCTGCTCTCTGTCCGTGTCCACAAAGCCGTATTTTCTGTAAAATCCAATGGCATAGGGGGAAGAATTAACGGTGATGACCCTCTGTCCCTGATATTCCCTGCAATATTCACAGAGATATTCAAGGAGCCTTTTCCCCACTCCCCGCTTTCTGTATTCCCTGTCCACAAAGAGAAGGGATATGTGGTTATTGTTCCTTAAGGTTATGACCCCCTTTGGCTCCTTTTTATCATCAAAAAAGGCGAACATGGGGTATTCCCCTTCCCTGTAGCGGAGATATAAGGTCTCATCCGTCAGGAATTTTCTGAAATTAAAGACCCCTTCGTTGGAATAAGCGGAGGCATTGCACTCCAGGAATACCTTCCACACCAGTTCCATGGCATCGGCATACTCTTCGTCAAGTACCGGCCTAATCACCATCTGCCCCGTGCTCCCTCATAAACTCCATGATATCAAAGAATACCCTGTACCGGTCAGCTTCGTGATACAGTTCGTGCCGGTCTCCGGGATAGAGCTTAAGCGTCACCTCCCGGATCCCCAGGGCTTTATAATCGTCAGCCACTTCCCGGATCCCTTTTCCCATACCCCCTACGGGATCTTCCTCCCCGGACATGAT
>JAFVEU010000109.1 GCA_017475845.1 Lachnospiraceae bacterium
GCTGCAGACGGAAATGTGGAAGAAGAGATGATGTACAATACCTATAATATGGGCCTTGGAATGGTGATCGCCGTATCTCCCGAGGATGCGGATGAGGCTGTAAGGGCCATAGAGAGCGCAGGAGAGAAGGCATATATAGTCGGTGAGACGGAGGCTGCCGGTAAAAAGGGAGTCAGGTTATGTTAAAGGTAGCCGTACTGGTAAGCGGAGGCGGGACCAACCTCCAGGCTCTTATAGACAGTATAGGGAACGGAAGCATAAAGAATGCGGAGATCGTCAGGGTCATAAGCAGCAAAAAAGGAGTCAGGGCCCTGGAGAGAGCGGAGAAGGCCGGTATAGACGCCATGGTAGTGGCCAGGCGGGACTATGATTCGGCGGAAGCCTTTGACAAGGCACTGACAGCTGCCCTCAAGGAGTGCGGCGCGGAGCTGATAGTCCTGGCCGGATACCTTTCGGTGCTGTCCCCGGAGCTTGTCAGGAATTACGAGAACAGGATAATAAACATCCACCCTTCACTGATACCCGCTTTTTGCGGCGTGGGTTATTACGGGCTTAAGGTTCATGAGGAGGCTTTGGCACGGGGAGTGAAGGTCACCGGGGCCACGGTGCATTTTGTGGACGAGGGCTGCGACAGCGGGCCCATAATCCTGCAGAAAAGCGTGGAGGTAAGGGAGGACGATACTCCCGAAACACTCCAGAGGAGAGTAATGGAGGAAGCGGAGTGGAAGCTTCTTCCCGAAGCGGTGGATCTCATAGCCGCGGGAAAAGTCAGGGTTGAGAACAGGAAGACTTACATCAGCTGAGGAAAAAGATCATCTTACGGTAGGGAAAGGAGCGCGGCTTAGTCATGAATATCCTTATAGTCGGAGGAGGCGGAAGAGAGCATGCCATTGCGGAGGCAGTGAGAAAGAGTCCCAGGGCGGATAAGATCTACTGCGCCCCCGGGAATGCGGGCATGGGAGAAATAGCCGAATGCGTGGATATAAAGGTCATGGAATTTGACCGTCTGGTGAGGTTTGCGAAAAAACACGATATAGATATGGCCATTGTCGGACCGGATGACCCCCTGGTGGGAGGTCTTGTGGACTCCTTTGAGGAAGCGGGGATAAGGGCTTTCGGGCCGGAGAAGAAGGCTGCGATCCTGGAGGGGTCAAAGGCTTTCAGTAAGGAACTAATGAAAAAGTACGGTATCCCCACGGCGGAGTACCAGGTGTTTACGGATGCGGCCAAGGCCCTTTCATATCTTGACAAGGCGAAGCTTCCCATAGTGCTGAAGGCCGACGGACTTGCCCTGGGAAAGGGAGTGCTGATCTGCAACACCTTAGACGAAGCAAGGAACGGCGTAAAGGAGATAATGCTTGATAAAAAGTTCGGCAGCGCCGGAAACAAGATGGTGATAGAGGAATTTATGACGGGAAGGGAGGTGTCGGTGCTTACCTTCTGCGACGGAAAGACCGTAAAGATCATGTCCTCCGCCCAGGACCACAAGAGGGCGGGAGACAACGATACAGGACTTAATACCGGCGGAATGGGCACATTCTCTCCTTCACCCTTCTATACAAAGAAGATAAACGACTATTGCAAGAAGCATATATTCCAGCCCACGGTGGATGCCATGAAGGCTGAGGGCAGGGATTTCAAGGGAGTCATATTCTTCGGACTCATGCTTACGGAGGACGGACCGAAGGTACTGGAGTTCAATGCCAGGTTCGGGGATCCTGAAGCACAGGTGGTGCTTCCGAGAATGAAGAACGACATACTGGATGTAATGGAAGCCTGCATAGACGGGACTCTCGGAAAGATCAAGCTGGAGTTTGAGGATAATGCGGCGGTATGCGTGGTCCTGGCATCCGAGGGCTATCCTGTGAAATACACAAAGGGCCATGTGATAAAGGGACTGGAGAAGTTTGCGGATAAGGACGGCTACTATTGCTTCCATGCGGGAACAAAGAAGACCACAAAGGGTATTGTCACCAACGGCGGCAGGGTCCTCGGCATCACGGCAAAGGGCGGGGATCTCCACAAGGCACGCTCCAATGCATATGAAGCCGTAACGTGGGTGGATTTCGACAATAAGTATTTCAGGCGTGATATAGGAAAGGCTATAGACGAAGCATGAATAACGATCTCATGGATTCAGTTTTGAAATATGATTATCATCCCCCTGAGGAGTGCGATCTCTGCGGAGGATTGATGATATACAAGGGCATAGGGGAATATGCCTGCGACCGCTGCGGACATATCATGTATGATGATTACGGCACGGTGCGGAATTACCTGGAGATCAATCCCGGTGCCACTACCGGCATGGTCGCAAAAGCCACGGGAGTGGAGGAAAAGGCCATAAAGAACATGCTCCGGGAAGAAAAGCTGGAGATCAGGGAGGATTCCAGGACCTTCTTAAGCTGCGAGGGCTGCGGAAAGCCCATCACCTCAGGGAGATACTGCGAAGCCTGCTCAAAGATCGCGGTGGCGGCGGCGAGGAGAAAGAAGGAAAAGGAAGAGCAGGAAAAGAAGAAAGAGCATGTTCAGGGAATTCTGGGTGACTTTGTCATCAGCGAAAAGGGCAGAAAGAGATTCATAAGAGAAGATGAGAAATAAGCCTCTTTTTTCCATAGCTGCCGCAGTGCTTTTACTCATGCTCCTCGCCCTTCCCGTATCTGCCGCGGAATACGGAGTGACAAGGGGGACGGGGATACAGATCCGGAACAGGGCTGTAAACGGAGATATATTAAGGCGCCTGAATTCCGGTATCAGACTTAAGATAGAGGATGAGAGCGAGGAAAGGGACGGTGCGGTCTGGTACAGGGTGTCTTCTGCATCTCTTTCCTTTAACGGCTTTGTGAGATCGGATTTTCTTCTGAAGGGCGCAAGGGGCCCGGAGGAGATAGAAGAAGGAAGCTCCTATAAGACGGTGGTGGACGGAGCGAAGATAAAGAAGGATCCGGGGAACGACACCGAAACCCTGTGTACTTTGAATATGGGAACCCTCTGCACCGTAAAGAGCACCGTATTTGATGAGAAGAGCGGATATTACTGGTTCCTTGTGACCTTTGAAGCTGTAAACGGTATTACCACAGGATATATTAGATATGACTGTCTGAATATAGATGATTATTCTTCGGATCTTATAGGTGAGGGCTTTCCGGAAAGCTATACCGGCTTTCTTTCCAATATCCATGCCATGTATCCCAACTGGGAATTCAAGGCTTATAATCCCGCTTCCGATATGACATTTGAAAAGTGCGTGGATGTGGAGACGGAGATAAGCGTTGTGGAAGGATTATGCTTTTCCTCCGCAGTCTCATCTGATGAGGAAAAAGTGATCCTGAAGGGGACGGAGGATTTTGAGACCGGTCTTAATTCCTTTGGTACGGGAGAGTATTCAACCCTGACAGAGGACAGGAATGACATGCACTTATTCTGGAAGGCTGCGGATAAGAAGCAGGTGGCCTATTATATGGATCCCAGGAATTTCATGCTCACCTCCTCGGGAGAGCTGAACCCCTCCTTCTTAATGTTCCTCTCCGGTACCGATACCGCAGGTACTTCGGAAGAGGGAGTTGAAAGGATACTGTCCACTACTTCCATGACCGGTAATATACCGGGTGAGGGAGCGAGCTACGCGGGGACCGTTTATTCATCCTCTGTGGACAGCGGCATCAACCCCTATCTCATCGCAGCCAGAATGAGACAGGAGCACGGGAAGGCTGCAGGAGACGATCTTATAAACGGAAATTACAGCGGCTATGAAGGGTATTATAATTACTTTAATATCCGGGCCAACGGCAGCGACCCCGTTCTGAACGGCTTAAAATATGCGAAGGAGCAGGGCTGGAACACCAGGATAAAGTCCATAAACGGGGGCATCAGCCACCTTAAGGACAATTACTTTTTCAGCTCCCTTCATAAACAGGATACGCTCTACAAACAGAGATTTTTCTTTAAGGACGGCACCTACTGTCATCAGTATATGACAAGCCTTTATGCGCCCCACTATGAGGCAAGGCATGTTTATAAAGGTTATGGGGAACAGAAATCCTCGGATTCCGCCGGGGTCTTCCTCATACCCGTATATAAGGATATGCCGGACAAACCGGCATCCCCGGAGTAAGGAAGGATTAAGTTATGAAAACCGTAAAAACTGTTAAGAAGTGGATGATTTTCTTTCTGGTCAGTATGCTCCTGACCGGGTCCTTAAGCTGCTATTCCTACGCGGATGAAGCTGCGGAAGAAGGAGAAGCGGCGGAAGGAGAAGCCGTGGAAGGAGAAGAAGGAGCAGAGGGAGAGGAGAACCCTGAAGAAGGCGAAGAGGCGGAGATTAGCGCCGAGGAAGCCCAGGCTGCCCTTGAGACCGTTACTCCCAGCTCCATAACTACAAATATCGACGGAAAGTATCTGGCGCTTACTTTCCCTGCCAGCGAGGTTCCGGAGGGCTTTGCCGTAAAGACCGTTGACTATCAGGGGGAGAAGGTGATGCTAGCCTATATCACCAGTAAGAGTTCCACCATCGGAGCCGAAGGCCTGACTGTTTATCTCGCTTATCTTACCGACAAGGACGGGAATAACGGGGAATTCTATCTCTGTGACACTACGGAAAATGCCAGGATGTCGGATATGATAAAGATAGACGGAAACCCCGGGAGATTTATAATCGTTCTGGATCCCGGCGATAATGTGGTGGGCCCCGACGGCTTTACAAAGCATAAGCTGCAGTGGGGAAACAAGACCGCTACAGCCTGGTCCCTTCCCGAGGAAACAGTAGATGAGGAAGAGGCCACTGAGGAGAAAAAGGATGATGAGAGCGCATCCCTCTTTTTCACGAGAGTATATGCGGCAGAGCTTAACCTGAACGCGGGAGAGGCCAAAAGGGACAGCAGTTCGCCTTTAAGTAAAAGCGATGAACCGGAGGGGGATTTAGCCGGGGATCAGGAAGAAAAGACCGAGGATGAGGGGATGGATGACAATGCCATGCTGGCGCTGGACGCCATAGCCCATACCAACGCTTCGGGTCTTATCCAGGCACAGCCAAAGGAGTTCTGTCTTCTCTACGCCGTAGATGAGAGCGCAAACTTAGGATTTTTCCTGTACGACATAGAGAGAGGAACCTATCAGAGATATGTGGACATCCCCAGGGGTGAGTCCAAGACACTTACAAAATACAGGAAGTTATCAAGGACCAGGCTTTTCATAATCATCATTCTTGCCATACTTCTTGTGGTAGCGTTATTTATCCTTATCAACACCTTCATGAATAAGAAGGACGGAGGTTATGAGGAAGATGAGGAGGATCCCGAAGAGGAGGCCATGAGAAAGAGGGCCAAGGACAAAGAGAGAAAGAATATAGGAAAGAGGGAGAGAGCCTATCTTTTAGACGAGGAATCCGAAGAGGAAGAGGAAGAATTCGAGGACGACTACGAAGAAGCCGATGAGGAGTCCGAAGAAGAGGAAGAGGAGTACGAA
>JAFVEU010000110.1 GCA_017475845.1 Lachnospiraceae bacterium
CCTGTCTCCATGAGTCCGAAAATAAGCCCTGAGGCGAAGGAATCGCCGCCGCCTACCCTGTCCATGATCTCCAGATCCTTGTAATCCTTTGCCTTATATATCTCCCCGCCGGCCCAGCAGAGAGCGCTCCAGTCGTTCACCGTAGCTGTCTTCACTTCCCGCAGGGTTGTGGCCACTGCCTTGAAATTCGGGTAGGTTTTAACGGCTTCGGCTATCATTTTTTTATACCCGTCTATATTCAGCTTCTTTAAATTCTCGTCGTTCCCTTCTATCTCAAAACCGAGACAGGCTGTGAAATCTTCTTCGTTTCCTATCATGACATCCACATAGGAAGCGATCTCCTTATTGACCTCCCGGGCCTTTTCCTGTCCGCCGATGGCACTCCACATGGAGGGGCGGTAATTCAGGTCGTAGGACACGATGGTACCGTATTTCTTGGCGGTCTTTATTGCTTCAACCACGGTTTCCGAGGCCTGTTCCGAAAGAGCCGCGTAGATCCCTCCCGTATGAAGCCAGCGGACTCCGAGCTTCCCGAATATATATTCAAAGTCGAAATCCTCCGGAGTTGCCTTTGAGATAGCGGTATTCGCCCTGTCGGAGCACCCCAGCGCTCCTCTTATACCGAAGCCTCTTTCCGTAAAATTGAGCCCGTTCCTGCATACCCTGCCTATTCCGTCGGTCTCCGCCCATTTGATGAGGGAGGTGTCCACTCCGCCCTGCAGGATCAGATCCTCCATGAGCTTCCCGACTTCATTGTCGGCAAAGGCAGTTATCACCGCAGTCTTTAAGCCGAAGCAGCGCCGCAATCCGCGTATAACGTTATATTCTCCGCCGCCTTCCCAGACCTTAAAGGATCTGGCGGTCCTTATCCTTCCCTCTCCCGGATCCAGCCGCAGCATCACCTCACCGAGGGAAACCGCGTCAAAAGCGCATTCGTTCTTTGCTTTGAGATTCAAATCCATCCTGCTTCCTCCTCATTGCTGTTGAAAAGCCCGTTTATAAACGGCGCATCACACATATTTCCTTAATGCTGCCCTTACTGCCCCCGGTCCTGTGATCAGTTCGGCAAAATATGATATTACCTTTTCCGCCAGACCGGCCTCATAAAGATCCGTTCCGAAAATGGCTGCGTTATGCAATAAAGGCTCTATCTCCCGGGAATGATCCTTTCCGTCCCCAAGCTTCACCCCTGAAACATAGGGTGTTACGGTGTCGAGCATGGGATCCGGGCTTGGTTCAAAGGCTTCTCCCTCGTCGTCAACCGCCATGAGATATCTTATCCAGCCCGCAAAAACAAGGGGTATAAGCTTAAGCTCCTTTATATCCCTGCCGGAGGACAGATATCTCTTAATGGTCTCTCCGAAACGTATCGGCAGCTTCTGGGAGGTATCCGTGGCTATCCTCTGGGGCGTGTCCGGCATAAAGGGATTCGGGATACGCACGTTTATAACGGTATCGATAAATTCCCTGGGATCCAGAACCCCTGGATCCGTCACCACCGGCAATCCCTCCTCGTAGCCGATCCTCATGACCAGCTTCTTAAGCTCTGCATCCTTCATCTCCTCGGAGATCTTCGTGTATTTAAGAAGGCAGCCGAATACCGCAAGGCTCGTATGCAGGGGATTTAAGCAGGTGAAGACCTTCATCCGCTCCACCTTGTCCACAGTCTCCCTGTCCGTAAAGATAAAGCCCGCCTTTTCAAATTCCGGCCTTCCCCCGGGGAAGCTGTCCTCTATCACCAGATACTCGCATTCCTCTGCATTTACAAAGGGTGCGACCCAGGTCTTCTTTGAAGTGACAACGTTTTCAAGATCCTCAACACCGTCCTTTTCAAGGATACGCTTTACCGTATCATCCGGTCTCGGCGTTATCTTATCTATCATGCTCCAGGGGAAGGATACCTTTGAGCTGTCATCAAGATAGCCCAAAAAGCCCTTTTCACAGAGTCCCTTTTCTTCCCACTTTTCCCCAAAGGCACGTACTGCAGCCCTGAGCTTATCCCCGTTATGGGAGCAGTTATCCGTACTCAGCATGGTTATGGGATAAGCACCTGCCCTGTAGCGTTCATGAAGAAGAGCTGCCACTTTACCGATATAGCTTCCGGGCTTTCCGGGGCCCGCTTCAAAATCATCGGAGACCGCCTTCAAGAGCTCTCCCCTGCCGTCCGTTAAGCTGTATCCCTTCTCGGTAATGGTAAAGGTGGAAAGCTTCAGGGAAGGCGCGGAAAAGATCTCCTTAAGGCGTGTAAATTCCTTTTCATCCTCCGAATCCAGGATGCAGGATTCGCCGATACTTGCCACAACCGTCTTTTCAACATCTCCGTCAGCCTTTAATGTGACAAGGATCGAAAGGTTGTCGTGGGGGCGGTACATCTTTTCTATTATCTCGTAATCGAAGCCCTCCACTACCGTAATGCCGCTTTTAAGAACACCTTCATTAAGAAGCTTCTGGGCAGCAGCCGCCTGGAATGCCCTGAAGATATTCCCTGCGCCGAAGTGTACCCACACCGGCTCCTTTACAGTATTTTCGATCATCTGTTTCCTGTCAAACTCCGGAAGTATATAGCCTTTTGATTCCCATTCCTGCCTTTTTAACAGTCCCTCTTCTGATAGGATCATGCTCTGCTCCTTTTCTCACTTTTTTCGATGGCTTCCCACAGTCCGTTTAAGTATGCGGCTCCCAGCGCCCTGTCATAGAGACCGTAGCCGGGCATGGCCTTCTCACCCCATATCATCCTGCCGTGATCCGGGCGGATGGGTCCGTCAAAGCCTATATCGTAAAGTGCCTTCATTATCTCGTACATATCGAAGCTTCCGTCGCTTGAAAGATGAGCCGCCTCCTCGAAATTCGTGGGAGAATGGAATTTAAGGTTTCTCACGTGGGCAAAATGTATCCTGCCCTTAAGGGAACGGTTCATGTCCGGAAGGTCGTTGTTTAAGTTCGTCCCATAGGATCCCGAACAGAAGGTAACGCCGTTATGGGGATCATCCACCATCTTCATCATACGGAGGATATTTTCCTTGTTGATGATGATCCTCGGAAGTCCGAAAACACTCCAGGCGGGATCGTCGGGATGTATCGCCATCTTAATGTCATACTCATTGCAGACAGGCATTATCCTTTCCAGAAAATACTTCAGGTTCTCAAAAAGCTTGTCGTCATCGATATCCTTATACATTTCGAAAAGCTCTTTAACATGCGCCATCCTTTCAGGCTCCCAGCCCGGCATCACTGCGCCGTTGGTGTCTGCGGAAATGGATTCGAACATTTTCTCCGGATCCAGCGCATCCACCGCTTCCTGGGTATAGGCCAACACCGTTGAGCCGTCGGGACGTACCCTTGCCAGCTCCGTCCTGGTCCAGTCGAAAACAGGCATGAAATTGTAGCACACCATCCGGATACCTTCTTCACCCAGATTCCTAAGGGTTTCGATATAGTTATCGATATATCCTTCCCTTTCCGGAACGCCGGTCTTTATGGCATCATGAATATTTACGCTCTCTATGCCCGATATCTTTAATCCCGCTGCCTCCACTTCCTCCTTCAGGGCGTGGATCCGCTCTCTCGGCCATAATTCTCCCGGAGCGGTATCATAAAGGGTGGTGATGACTCCCTTTACTCCCGGGATCTGCCTTATCTGCTGCAATGTTACGGTATCGAAGCCGCTGCCGTACCAGCGAAACGTCATTTCCATTTTATCTCCCTTTCCGCAAAAAACTGATAAGCTCTTTTCTGGTTTCCTTTAATACTCTGTTTGTCAGGATATAACCGTGGCTCTGATCCGTGTAGATGATGACCAGAGTAGGCTTCACCGTAACATTCACCACCTTATCCCAGCCGTAGGTCTCTTTTTTCCCTTCTGTTTCAACGGTGATCAAAGACCGGTTGATGCTTAAACTTATCTCATCACTCTTTCCCTTTACCTGCCGCCTGCAGTCCAGATAAATGACCAGGGGCTGCACCACGACGAAAAGTGAAAGAAACAGGAGCATCACGGCCCTGAACCAGTCGGCGGACGTCTTCCACATGGTCACTATCAGTATGATCGAAGCAACTATGCAGATGATATTTACCATCGCCAGATAGGACGCATAGGCGTAATACATCCTTACCTGCCATATGTCCGATGCTTTTACGGTGTATCTGTATGTAAATTCCTCATTTGTCCGGTCCACAGGTAATAGGTCCTCTTCCTCTGTCAGATCTTTTCAAGATCAAATCCGAAATATTCCACAGCATTGTTATAGGATATGCCCTTTATGATATTCATAAGGAGCTTTTCGTCATAAGGGTATTCGCCTCTTTCAACCCAGCCTCCCACAAGAGCGCAGAGAATGCGCCTGAAATAATCATGCCTTGTATAGGACAGGAAGGATCTGGAGTCGGTAAGCATTCCGATGAAGTTTCCGAGAACCGAAAGGTTTGCAAGGGACTTCATCTGGTTTGTCATTCCGGTAAAGTGATCATTGAACCACCAGGCGCTTCCCTGCTGGATCCTTGACCGTACCCCTCCGCCCTGGAAGCATCCGATGACCGAGCCGATAGCCTGGTCGTCATTGGGATTCAGGGAATAGATTATGGTCTTCGGGATGGAATCCTTTGCCGAAAGAGCATTTAAGAAGTCTGCCAGCTCCGAAGAGGGCGCCCCGTTAAGTATGCAGTCAAAGCCCGTATCCGGACCCAGCTTTTCATACATTAAGGTGTTGTTATCTCTCTTGCAGCCGTAATGCAGCTGCATCACCCAGTCTCTCTTATTGTATTCCCCTGCAAGGAAGAGCATCATGGCGGTCTTGTATTTAAGGCTCTCATCATTGCTTACCGCCTCTCCCTTCAGGGCTTTTTCAAGGATCTTTTCCGTCTCCTCCTCCCCTGCGGGAACGTACATCACATAGGGAAGGGCGTGGTCGCTTACCCTGCAGCCATGGTCTTCGAAGTGGTCAAGCCTATTTTCTATGGCTTCCTCTAAGGACTCCATATCCTTTATCTCCACTCCGGATACCTCCGAGAGCCGGGCAATATATTCCCTGAACTCCGGCTTTTCGATATTGTTGATCTTATCGGGTCTCCAGGCAGGAAGCACCTGCACGTCAAAACTCTTATCCTCTTTTATCTTTTCATGCCATTCAAGGCTGTCAACGGGATCGTCCGTAGTGCAGATAAGCCTTACGTTTGATCTTCTTATCAGATTCCGGACCGTGAAGTCATCCTCCGAAAGCTTTTCATTGCAGAGGTTCCATACCTCTTCCGCAGTATCGGGATTCAGGTTTCCTTCATAACCGAAATAATATTTAAGCTCCAGATGTGACCAGTGATACAGGGGATTGCCTATAAGTCCGGGCAGTGTTTCCGCCCATTTTCCGAACTTCTCACGGTCAGGAGCATCTCCGGTTATATATTTCTCCTCCACTCCGTTAGTCCGCATCTGCCTCCATTTGTAGTGATCCCCGCCGAGCCAGACCTCGGTTATATTCTTAAACCGCCTGTCTTCATATATCTCCCTGGGGTTTATATGGCAGTGGTAATCCAGCACCGGGATCTTTTCCATGTCCGCATACTTTTCGTATAATTCCTTTGCCACGCTGCTGTCCAGCAGGAAATCCCTGTCCATAAAAGCTTTCATGTTTTGAAATTCCACTCCTTTCTGTGTCTTATAAAACCTTCCGCTCTCTCCGCGGATACCGCGGGAGCATGCGGTCAGAGAGTGACTCCCGTCTTGAAGATCGCCAGATCCCTGAAGGTGTTTTCGCTTTTTACTCTTCTTCCTCCGGCAACACTCCTTACGAAGTTAAAGAGCTCCGTACCCATTGCCTCAACTGTCTTTCCCTCTGTCAGACGCCCCGCGTCAAAATCGATCCAGTTTATTTTCTTCCCGGCAAGCGCGCTGTTTGAGGATATCTTAACAGTGGGCACCGGACTGGAAAAAGGTGTTCCTCTTCCGGTGGTAAAGAGGATTATCTGAGCTCCGCTCAAAACCAGGGCCGTACTGGCCACCAGATCGTTACCCGGAGCGGAAAGCAGATTCAGTCCCGGCTTTTTCAGCTCTTCGCCGTATCCGAGTACATCCCTTACCGGCGAAAAACCGGATTTCTGCGTGCAGCCAAGGGCTTTGTCCTCCAGAGTGGAGATCCCTCCCTCCTTATTGCCGGGAGAAGGGTTTTCATATATCGTCTGACCGTGGAACCGGTAATAATCCTTAAAATCGTTGATGAGCTTCACGGTCTTCCGGAAAACCTCCTCGTTTTCCGCTCTTCCCATGAGAATGGTCTCGGCACCGAACATCTCCGGCACCTCCGTAAGGATCGTGCTTCCTCCTGCCCGGGTAAGGATATCGGAAAACCTGCCTACCACCGGGTTTGCGGTGATGCCGCTGAGCCCGTCCGAACCTCCGCATTTCATTCCGACTATAAGCCGGCTTATGGGAACCGGTTCCCTCTCATACAGGGAAGCCTTTTCTGCCAGCTCTGTCATAAGGCGGACGCCTTCTTCCACCTCGTCCTCCGTGTCCTGGCAGTTTAGGAACTTTACCCTGCTGAGATCCCTGTCTTTAAGGTATTTTTCCTTTAAGACCCGGATATTTGAGTTTTCGCAGCCAAGCCCCAGTACCAGCACGCCTCCGGCGTTTGGATGGGTGATAAGGGCGGAGAGCGCTTCCCTGGTGTTTTCCTGGTCATCTCCCATCTGGGAGCAGCCGTAGGGATGGCTGAAAGCCGTCACACCGTCGATATTTCCTCCGGCAAGCTCCTTCGTATATCTTTCTATCTCCCGGGCTATATTATTTACACAGCCCACGGTGGGTATGATCCAGAGCTCATTTCTTACTCCGGCTCTGCCGTCCTCCCTCACATAGCCTTCAAAGAATTTTTCACCCTCTCTCAGCTCCGGTACCTGAACCTCCGTGCTTACAGGGGTATATGTATATTCCAGGTTGTCGCTTAAGAGGGTTTTTATGTTATGGATGTGGACATGCTGCCCGCAATATATGTTTTCCGAGGCACAGCCTATGGGAAAGCCGTATTTTATTATCTTTTCACCGGGCAGAAAATCCTTAAGAGCGAATTTATGCCCCCGGGGTATATCTTCCCTGAGCGTAACCGAAGCATTCCCGGCCGTAAAAGACAAGCCGGCCTTCAGGTCCTTCAGGGCAACTGCCACGTTATCGGCTTCATTTATGATCGTAAACTTCCCCATTTTCCCTCAATAACCTTCTTTTTCCGAAAGGACAGCAGCATATGCTTCCTTCATGCCCTTTTCCTTAATGCTATCATAGTATCCCTCCACCAACGGTATCATCTCCGTAAGATCCGCCTTCCAGTAGTCCTCTCTCTTAAGGATCTCCGGAATGGTGCTCTTCTTCATGAAGTCCATGATCTCCTCTCCGTCATTTGCCTTGTCCGTGCGGTAAAATGCGATGAGCGCCGCCATGGAAAAGGTAAGGGCAGGGGGGAATATACCGAATTTATCCCTGTATTCCAGGATGGTGGGCAGAACCCTTACTTCAAATTTGCTGACTGAATTAAGGGCTATGGACAGAAGCTGATGCTTTATAAAGGGATTTGAAAATCTCTCAAGCACAGCTTTTCCGAAGTTAATATCCGTCTCCGAATTGCCAAGGGTGGGAACTATCTCATCGAAGATGCACTTGTTAAGGAAAGCGGATACTGTTTCATCCTTAAGGCACTCTCCCACGGTGGAAAGACCGTAAAGATACGCCCCGAGGACCATGGAGGTGTGCCCTCCGTTAAGGATACGGACCTTTCTCCTCTTATAAGGATGAACATCATCGGTCCATACCACGTTAAAACCTGCTTTCTGAAGGGGAAGCTCATCCTCGTGATGGCCGCCTATCACCCAGAGATGGAATATTTCCGCTGTATCCAGCATGTGGTCTTCATATCCCAGCTCCTTCCACATCTCTTTGTCCTCGTCCCGGGGATAACCGGTCACAATCCTGTCAACCAGTGAATTGCAGAAGCTGTTCTCCTCCTCTATCCATTTTCTGAAGTCATCCGGAAGCTCCCAGAGCTCTGCGTATTTAAGGATGCACTCCTTCAGATGGTCCGCATTGTCGTCGATAAGCTCGCAGGGAATGAGAATAAATCCCGGGAGCTTTAATTCATACCTTCTGTACAGAAGCTGGGTCAGCTTTGCAGGATAGCTCTTAGCCGGAGCATCCTCCTTCTTCTCGCTTCCGATGTACTCGATTCCGGCCTCTGTGGTATTGGAAATAATGAAACGGAAATCGGGATTCTCCGCCAGCTTCATATACTCATCGAATTCCCTGTAGGGATTGACACAGCGTGAGATAACATCAATATGTGTCCTCTCGTTAACGGTCTTTCCGTTTTCTATACCCCTGAGATACAGGTTATATTCGCAGTTCTGCTGCATCAGTACATCGCACATGCCCTTATCGATAGGCTGGACAACGACGACCTTTCCTTCCCATACCCCTTTTTCATTCAGCTTATGGAGAAAGTAATCCACAAAACCCCTTAAGAAACCACCTTCCCCGAACTGTATAACTCTTTCTTTAGTCATTTTATGCCTTTCTTTGCAGTATCCGTTCAGAGCCCTCCGGACCCTGAAGGATTATTCTGTTTACTTTATCAGGTTAGGCAGGAACATACTTATTCCCGGTATAAACGTTATCAGAAGCAATGCCACTATCATGCAGAGATAGAAGGGAAGCGTTGCTTTTACCACCTTCTCCATGGGAAGCTTCGCAACCGCGGATCCGATAAAGAGCACAGCTCCCACCGGAGGGGTAAGAAGCCCGATGCCGCAGTTGAGGACCATGATGATACCGAACTGTACAGGTGTCATTCCGATGGATGTGGCTATGGGCAGAAGTATCGGTGTGGCAATAAGGATAATTGGTGCCATATCCATTATGCAGCCCAGCATAAGAAGTATAAGATCCAGAAGCAGGGCGATCACATAAGGATTATTGCTGACTCCGATTATGGCCCTGGCCGCCATGTCCGGAACATGGAGCCTTGTCAGGCAGTTTCCGAAAACGGCAGAGGTGGAAATGAGGATCAGCACTATGGAAAGTGTGTTCACACAGTCGTCCATTATCTTCCAGACGCCCTTCCAGTCAACGCCCTTGTAGATGAATACGGATACTATGAGGCTGTATATGACTGCTATGGCCGCGGATTCCGTTGCCGTGAACACACCGCCTACAACACCTACAACCACTATTATCACTGCTGCCAGCGCCCATACGGAAATACTGAGCTGCTTAAGGAGCACCTTGAAGGAGAACTTATCACCCTTGGGATAGTGCCTCTTTTTGGAAATGATGTAGGATCCTATCATCAGTGTGATGGCAAGGAGCGCTCCCGGTATGTATCCCGCAAGGAACAGAGCTCCCACGGAGACACCGCCTGCCGACATGGCGTATATGACCATATTGTGTGAGGGCGGAACCAGCAGTCCCTCACAGGATGAGGTGATGGTAACCGCCGTGGCAAAGTCCTTATCATAACCCTGCTCCGCCATCATGGGAATGAGGATGGATCCCAAGGATGCCGTGTCAGCTGAAGCTGAGCCGGATATGCCGCCGAAGAAATAGGATGCCACGATATTCACCATGGCCATACCCCCTGTCATCCAGCCCACGCAGGCATTGGCCAGGGCGATGAGCTTTTCGGAGATCCCTCCGGATCCCATGAGAACGCCCATGGTAATAAAGAAGGGCACCGCCATGAGTGAGAAGGAGCTGATACCTTTCACCATATACTGGCAGAGGGTGGAAAGGGGAAGTCCCTGAACCCAGAGACAGAGTACGGATGAGATCGCTACCGCATAGGCAATAGGAAATCTCAGGATTATCATCACAAAGAAGCTTATTAGCAGAACCGCTACCGCTGTACTTGCTGAACCCATTATTTCTCCCCTCCTTCCTCTGTTTTCTCTTCAGGTACAAAAAATGATCTGATATGCATATACAGGGCCTCTATCTCGAAGACGATCATGGCCGCTCCTGCCAGACATACAGGGAAATACATCCAGAATCTGGACAGCCAGGGCATACTCTCATAAGCTCCCCTGCTGCCTATCTGCTGCGCATACTTCCATCCCTCCGTCACCATTATTGCCGCGAGGAAGAAGATCGCAGCATCTGCAAGGATATCCAGTACCTTCAGAACTATCTTCGGAAGATAACGGTCAAAGGCCGTCATTCTTATGTGCGCTCCCCTCCTTATGGCGAGAGCTGCCGAAAGCACGGCCATATAGGACATAAGGGTCAGCACCACCTGCTCTGTCCAGGACGGATCCGGGATAAAGGGGATATAACGCCCCGCCACCTGGAAAGCGACCACCAATATATCCGCTGCCAGCATGACCTTGCACAGAAACAACATCACCTTATATACCGCATCATAGACCGGCTTTATCTTATCCAGTTTTTCAAATGCTACAGGCATGATCTTTTCCTTTCTTAAAACAGGGTTATTTCTCCCGTTTTTTGATATAGAAGGGGCACAGAGCATACAAGGTAAAACTCTGTGCCCCAATTGTAAAGCTAATGTGCGTAAGATACTATTCAGGCTTCATTAGTCTGCAAGATCCAGGATCTGCTGATAAAGATCAGCCTGATCAGCAGTATTCTCTTCTATAACCTTTTTGCAGGCTTCCTGCCAGGGGGTCTTATCGGTTACTTCAACTACGTTGCAACCACCGGCCTTAAGCTCGTCAAGAACCTTATTCTCTGCCTCTTCCGAGATCTGGCGGCAGTATTCCGAAGCTACCTTTCCTGCATCGGTAATGGCCTTCTGCTGTGACTCTGTAAGGCTGTTCCATGCTTCGTCAGTGATAACCACCTGAACTGCTCCGAGAGTATGTCCATCCAAAATGAAGTTATTTGCTACTTCATTGAAAGCATTTGACTGGTAGTTGGCTGTAGGCTGCTCGGCACCGTCTACAACTCCGGTCTGAAGTGCGGAATAGAGTTCTCCGAAATCAACAACCGTGGGAGATGCGCCAAGACCTTCTACCATGCCCTGCATAACGGGGTCATTGGAAACACGGATCTTCTTGCCCTTCATGTCTTCTATGCCGGAAACGGGATCTACGGTAAAGAAATGACGGAAGCCCTCTTCTCCGTAGAACAGACCGCGGATGCCGGAGCCGTTGTCAGAGGGCTCTCTTAAGAACTCCTCGGCAAGATCTGAGTTAACGAAATTCCAGAAATGATTCCTGTCCTTAAAGGTGTAAGGAATGGAAAGCAGTGTGGACTTATGTCCGCCGTAGGTTGTAAGCGCAAATGCGGAGATACGAGAGATCTGAATGGTTCCTGCTCCTCCCAGCATTGTGTCAAGAACGTCATTCTCTGATCCGAGAACGCCTGATGCCTGAAGGTCGATGGTTATGGAGCCGTTTGAATTCTTCTCTACTTCTTCCTTGAACTTGCTGTCCATCTGTCCAACGATGGTGTCAAGGGGGTTAACCTCTGCCATTACCAGTGTAACTGCAGGATCACTTGATGCTGCTTCCTCGGCAGGAGCTTCCTCTTCTGCAGGAGCTGCTTCCTCAGCCTTCTCCTCTGCTGCAGGAGCTTCTTCCTTTGCGGGCTCCGGTGCGGGAGCTTCGGCTGCGGGTGCGGGTGCAGGTGCTTCAACAGGCTGGCTGTTAAGACCGCAGGCTGTCATAGACAGTACCATTGCTGCTGCAAGTATCGTGGATAATACCTTTCTCTTCATGTTTTGTAATCCTCCCAACTCAATATAAACTATTGTGCTTTGTTTTAGCGAAACGCTAACATGTTAGATGCTAACATGTTAGCACGTCTGACATGTTAGTTCAATATTGCATAATAGCTCAATTTTTAAAATGATTTTTGTGGAAATCTTACAAATGAAGTGTGTGGTGTCTCCGTCAGCCCTCTTCTCTCATCACGCTTTTTCTGCGCATGGATTTGGCTTCATAGAGCTTCTCATCCGCTTTTTTCAGGGCATCCCTTAACCCGGTTGCGGCATCTTTTGTCCTGAGCTTATAACAGCCAACAGAAACCCCTATATAATACGGCTTGCCCGACACCGCATTTTTATCCTCGCATAAAGCCCGGACTCTCATACCGAATGAATCCATGTCCCCGTCCGAGCGGATCATCATTATGCCGGTAAACTCATCTCCGCCGGTCCGTCCCAGGGGACTTCCCTCGGGAAGGGCTTTTTTCAGTATCTCGGCTGCGGCGCAGATGGCATAATCTCCCTCGGGATGCCCGAAGCCGTCGTTGATCTGCTTTAAGTGGTCAAGATCCGCCATGACTATGGCAAATTCTCTGCTGTTATTTTTGTCATGCTCATGCATGAAGTCTATTATACTGCTAAGAACCCCGGCCCGGTTCAGTATTCCCGTAAGCTCGTCATGACTGGCTGAATAATCGAGTATCTGGTTCTTCTCTTCGAGAGCTCTGCTCATTTCCTGCTGTTCAAGGGCTAAGTAGAGAAAATACAGAGCGCTTCCTATCTCCAGGGAAAGGGTTTCATAAAACATCACATCATTCAGGCTGATCTCAACACTCAGAACCCCATATTGGGTCTTGCCGTGGAATAACAGGAATTCCATACGGCTGACCAGTCCGCTGTCATATCCCTTCCAGGCTTCAGTCCTGCCCCCATAGGAGATCTTGGGCGCATCCGTCCTGTCATACGCCGATATTTCTTCCCCTTTCTGCTGCATATACATCCTAAGATACGAAGGCGCCGTCAGAATATCCCCTTCTTCCATCACAAGGGGCTTTTCCAACAGACAGACCATAGAACTCTTTGTCCCTATATGGTTCAAGAGATGCGCCAGCTTCTCGAAAAACTTCTTCTCAGTAACATCACGCATCTGGAGATTCCGGAGTATAAGGGTAGCGATCAGGGAATTGAGCTGAAGCTGGCTTAAGTTTGTCCTGCTCGTGATCAATAGCTCTTTTCCCCTGTTTTCCTTTATGTCGTTTTCTTTAGTATCCTCTGTATAGCAGCCACAGGATGCTCTGCGTACAAGATCTGCTTTGATCTGCTCGCTGTCCGTCACCCTTCCGCTCAGTTTTTCCCTTATCTTTTTGACACAGAGCTTTGCAAGAGATACATAGTCCTGATTTACCGTTGTCAGAGGCGGATCCAGATAGGCAGAGATGGAAATATTATCGAATCCCGTCACAAAGAAATCTTTTCCGATATTTTTTCCCATTTCCTTTAAGACCCTGTATACCGTCACGGCCATTTCATCATTGAAAGTGGCAATGGCGGTCAGATCCGGGTGCCTCTCAAGCAGCTCCTTTACATTCTCCTCCACGTATCCCTGGAAATTTCCGTAGGAAACCAGGCTCTCATCAAATTCTATCCCGCTTTCCTTCAGTGCGGCTTTATAGGCAATAAGGCGGATACGGCTGTCGCCGTGACTCATCTGACCTGTGATCAGGCCTATCTTCCGTATGCCGTGATCATTGATAAGATGAAGGATACAGTCCTTCATTCCGCTGTAGTTATCGATATTTACGAGAATATTATCCTGATCCGCTTTTATGGAGCTGTCGGCCTTGATATGGATCATTGGAACCTTGGGAAGATGTGCAAAAAAACGGTGAATATCTATGGGATTCCTAAGCCCGTTTATGATGTTCCCGTAGATAATGACAAGAATATCCGGGGCGTCATAATTACTGTAAGAAAACAGGGAGTAATAGTGACAGCTGAAACCCACATCATCAAGAGAATACTCTTCTACCAGCTCTGTAGCCACCGTCCCGAAATAGAAACGGATATCGGCTTCATCGTCCTTTAATTCATCCACTATAGTGGTAAGGAGCCCGCTCAGATTATCCTCACTGTACTGCCCCGACAAAATCCCGATAACCGGTCTTTTCTTCTCAGTCATAGCCTATACCCTGATGCCTTCCCCGTTAATTTCCGAAAACAGCACATCTATTGCGAAATAGCCTTAGCTGTTTTAGAACTACTGTACCGGGCCAGAAGCGGATCCTTAAATATCAGATCCCGGCCCGTTACACGAAATCATTTTACCTTTAAATCATGACAAAAAAAATACTATTTTTGATATTTGTCTTCTTCTTTTTTGAATTTCTTTTTTGTATTTCTCCGGCCGGAGTTTACTGCCGAATTTATAGTGTGGAATCTCTACGCTCTGAGTTTACTGCCGGATTTATCGGGCTGATTCCCCTCCACCCTGCTGCCCTGATCCCTGATCCCGCTTAAGATCAGCGCCGGGTTTACTCGGGGAATCGTGAAATCTTTCGTTTCCCCTAGTATTTATAGCCTCTGGATGGGCTGATTCTACTCGGGAAATCATGAAATCTTTCGTTTCGCCTAGTACTATTCAGCTGGTTCTACTTGGGATATCATGAATTCTTTCGTTTCCCCTAGTACTTTTAGCCTCTGGATCGGCTTACTCTACTTGGGAAATCATGAAATCTTTCGTTTCCACAGTACTATTCAACTGGTTCTACTTGGGATATCATGTATTCTTTTGTTTCCCCTAGTACTTTCTGGCCTCTGGATCAGCTTACTCTACTCGGGAAATAGTGAATTCTTTCGTTTCCCCTAGTACTTTCTGGCCTCTGGACCGGCTTGCTCTACTCGGGAAATAGTGAATTCTTTCGTTTTCCCCAGTACTTTTAGCCTCTGGATGGGCTGA
>JAFVEU010000111.1 GCA_017475845.1 Lachnospiraceae bacterium
GAAAGGCTGTGGTGATATGTCGATCTTACTTACGGGGGGAGCAGGTTATATAGGGTCTCATACTTTAGTTGAACTATTAAACGGCGGATATGACGCTCTGGTCATGGACAATTTCTCAAATTCTTCGCCGAAGGCTCTGGAAAGAGTGGAGGAAATAACCGGGAAAAAGGTTAAGTATTACGAAGCCGATATCTCGGACAGGGCAGCGCTGGAAAAGATCTTCAGCGAGAACAGCATAAATGAAGTCATCAATTTCGCTTCCTTAAAAGCTGTGGGAGAATCTGTTGAAAAGCCCTGGGAATACTACAATAATAACATAGGCGGCACCCTTACCCTTTTGGACGTGATGAGGAAGCACGGAGCGAAGAATTTCGTCTTTTCCTCCTCTGCCACGGTATACGGGGATCCTTCGGAGATACCCATCACGGAGTCCTGCCCCAAGGGGATATGCACCAATCCCTACGGCTGGACAAAGTGGATGCTGGAGCAGATATTAATGGATATGCAGAAGGCTGACGGGGAGTGGAACATGGTGATCCTCCGCTACTTTAACCCCATCGGTGCCCATGAATCGGGACGTATAGGCGAGGATCCGAACGGCAGGCCCAATAATCTCATGCCATATATCACCCAGGTGGCTGTGGGGAAGCTTCCGGAGCTTGGAGTATTCGGAAACGATTATGATACTCCCGACGGTACGGGAGTCAGGGATTATCTCCATGTGGTGGATCTGGCAAAGGCCCATGTAAAAGCCATTGACAAGCTGCGGGAGAATCCCGGGTGCTTTGTATGCAATCTGGGTACCGGCAGGGGGTATTCCGTTCTGGATATAGTGAAGGCTTTTGAAAAGGTGAACGATATAAAGATACCCTACAGCATAAAGCCCAGAAGGGCAGGAGACATAGCAACCTGTTACTGCAGTCCGGAGAAGGCGGAAAAGGAGCTTGGATGGAAGGCGGAGCTGGATATAGAGGATATGTGCCGCTCCTCCTGGAACTGGCAGAAGAATAATCCGAACGGGTACAGGGATAATTAAAGGAAAGGTTTTTTATGAACGAGAATAATAACAGGGATAATAAGGGCGGAGGACAGAATCCGAGGAACAGGCAGACCCTGATAGCAATGATAATAGCAACGGTCCTGACCTTTTTCTGCATGAGTATGATGAGCAGTCTGGTCACCAGGAATTCCAGTCAGGAAATAAGCTATTCCAAGTTTTTATCCATGATCTCCGCAAATCAGGTGGGGAGCGTGGAGATAGACCCCGACAGGATAACGGTATATCCAAAGGAGGAGGAGAGCAGCACGAATCCTCTTTCCATGCAGATCACCTATTATACGGGACTGGTGGATGATCCCCTCCTTACGGAGCGTCTGGATCAGGCCGGCATCGACTTTAAGGGACATGTGCCCGACAGATCCGGAGCCATGGTTTCCGGTTTTTTAAGCTATGTATTTCCCATCCTTTTAGTCTGCGGCCTTACCTATCTTCTCATGAAGAGAATGGGCGGCGGCGGAGGCATCATGGGCGTGGGCCGCAATAATGCCAAGGTGTATGTCCAGAAGGAGACGGGAGTTACCTTTAAGGATGTGGCAGGACAGGACGAGGCCAAGGAATCGCTGCAGGAGGTGGTGGATTTCCTGCATAATCCGGCCAAGTATTCAAAGATCGGAGCGAGGCTTCCGAAGGGAGCGCTGCTGGTGGGGCCTCCCGGAACGGGAAAGACACTTCTTGCCAGGGCTGTGGCCGGAGAAGCCCATGTGCCCTTCTTCTCCCTTGCGGGTTCGGATTTTGTGGAGATGTTCGTGGGAGTAGGTGCATCGAGGGTCCGTGACCTCTTCAGGGAGGCAGAGAAAAATGCGCCCTGCATCATTTTCATAGACGAGATAGACGCCATCGGAAAGAGCAGGGATTCCAGATACGGCGGCAACGACGAGAGGGAGCAGACCTTGAACCAGCTGCTTTCGGAAATGGACGGCTTTGATACCTCCAAGGGTATACTCATACTGGGGGCTACCAACAGACCTGAAACCCTGGATAAGGCGCTTTTGAGACCCGGCCGCTTTGACAGACGGATAATCGTTGATAAGCCTGACTTAAAGGGAAGGATAGATACCTTAAAGGTTCATGCCAGGGATGTTAAGCTGGATGAGACCGTGAATTTCGAGGATGTGGCCCTGGCCACCAGCGGAGCCGTGGGTTCCGATCTCGCCAATATGGTGAATGAAGCCGCCATCAACGCAGTTAAGGCCGGACGGGAATTCGTTTCCCAGAAGGATCTCATGGATGCGGTGGAGATAGTCCTGGTGGGCAAGGAAAAGAAGGACCGGGTATTGAGCAAGGAGGAAAGACGGATAGTATCCTATCACGAGATCGGCCATGCTCTGGTATCCGCCCTCCAGAAGAACAGTGAGCCGGTGCAGAAGATAACCATAGGTCCAAGGACCATGGGAGCTCTGGGCTATGTGATGCAGGTACCGGAGGAGGAAAAATACTTA
>JAFVEU010000112.1 GCA_017475845.1 Lachnospiraceae bacterium
ATCGGGTAAGGGAATCCATCATAAGGAGCACGTCCTTCCCCTGATCCCTGAAGTACTCAGCTATGGCGGTAGCTGTCTTCGCCGCCTTGTTTCTTTCAAGAGCCGGCCTGTCGGAGGTGGCCACCACCACTACGGACCTTCTCATTCCTTCTTCTCCCAGGTCTCTCTCGACAAATTCCCGGACTTCCCTGCCGCGCTCTCCGATAAGGGCGATAACGTTGATATCCGCCTTGGTATTTCTGGCAAACATACCCATAAGGGTACTCTTTCCGACTCCGGAGCCCGCAAAGATACCCACTCTCTGGCCCTTGCCTATGGTCATGAGCCCGTCCACGGCCTTTACTCCCAGGGGAAGGACCTCGTTTATGATAACCCTGTCCATGGGATCCGGCGGTTCCGCTTCCACGGAATACTCTCTTCCTCCGTGCAGCACCGTGCCGTCGGTAGGCCTTCCCAGACCGTCCAGGGTCTTTCCCAGGAGATCATCGGAAACCGTTACCGTCAGTGTGTGACCCAGGTTTTCAACCGTACATCCCGCACCGATACCGTCGGTCTTGTCGTAGGGCATGAGCTGGGTCTTGCTGTCCTTAAACCCCACCACCTCAGCCATTATGGGAGGCTTGGAGCTGTCCTCCGGCATTATCCTGCAGATATCGGCGAGCAGCGCATCCGGACCGATGGATTCAATGGTAAGTCCCACCACGTTCACCACTTTGCCGAGCTTCTTATAAAAGGACCTGTTAAGGACCTGACTGTATTTTGTGAGATCGATACGGGGTTCAACCATCTTCTTCCGCCCCCTGAGAAGGCTTCTCATAGGAAAGGAGCCTTAATTCCCTCTTCAGTCCTTCAAGCTGTGTATCAAGGGAGCAGTCAAAGATCCCTCCCCCTGTCTCTATAAAGCACTCATTGCTTTTAAGAGTCATATCCTCGACTATCTCCACGTTCTCGCTGTTTGTAACTCCCGCCAGAAGCTCCTGCCTCTGCATGGAGATATAGCCGTAATCATCCTTGGAAACATGGACGATAAAGCCCTCGTTCCCCTCTATCTTCCTTACGGCATCACCGATGAGATGAAAGATCACATCCCTGCTGCCGGAAAGATCCACGTGAAAGATATGTTCATAAATATCCGTAAGGGTATCCACAAAAAGCGGTTCCAGCTCATCCATCTTCGCCTGGTACTCATTTTCCAGGTCATTGATCATACCCTCATATTGCTGCTTTAAGGCCTCGGCTTCGCTGTATCCCGCCTGATATCCCTCGTCGTGGCCTGCACTGAAGCCCTCGTTCTTTGCATTCTCCATGGTAGCAGCCGCATTCTGCTCCGCCTCGGAAACAATGCCGGCAGCCCTTGCTTCCGCTTCATTAATGATGTCCTGGGCTTCCTCCCTGGCCTGGGCTAAAAGCTGCTCCACATCGGGAGACGGTCCGTTTTTTAACACATTAGAGGGAGATAAAGCCTCGGCTCCTTCTCCCTCTCCCTGACCGTCACCAACGAGCATCTCCACTTTGTCAGCCATCAGTCCTTCGGTAAATTCCTCAGATCCTTCGGCATCAAACTGCACGAATTCCGGACTGCTGTCTGCGACGGAGAACTCCTCCATCTTATCGTTAATAAGGCCGTTGGAGTCTATCATGAGTTTTTCAGTGCCCTCTACCTTTACAAAGGCACGCTTTATCATATTAGACAATGATCTCGTCTCCTCCGCCTCTGGAAATAACGATCTCTGCAGAATCTTCCAGCTTTCTTATGATGTTTACCACCTTCTGCTGTGCTTCCTCCACGTCCTTCATACGGACAGGTCCCATGAAGACCATGTCTTCCTTTATCATGGCTGCCAGACGCTTTGAAAGGTTCCTGAATATGGCAGCCTGCACCTCTTCATTCGCACCCTTAAGGGCAAGTGAAAGGTCATTATTCTCAACATCCCTGAGTACACGCTGTATAGCACGGTCGTCCAGAAGAAGGATATCCTCGAATACGAACATCTTCTTCCTGATCTCGTCCGCAAGCTCGGGCTCGTCGATCTCCAGGGTCTCCATGATATGCTTCTCGGTTGCCCTGTCCACGGTATTCAAGATCTCAACTATGGCATCCACACCACCGACTATGGTGTAATCCTGGTTTACAAGGGAAGCAAGTTTTGATTCCAAAGCCTTCTCCACTTCTTTGATGACATCGGGGCTGGTCCTGTCCATCTTGGCGATACGTCTCGCAACGTCAGCCTGCTTATCCGGCGGAAGCGCACCTATGATCATTGCGGACTGTGCAGGATTGAGATATGAAAGTATCAGCGCTATGGTCTGAGGATGTTCTTCCTGAATGAAGTTTAAGAGCTGGGACGGATCGGTCTTTCTTACAAACTCGAAAGGCTTTACCTGAAGAGAGGCAGTGAGCCTTGAAATGACATCCACAGCCTTTTCCGGTCCCAGAGCCTGTTCCAGCAGCTCTTTGGCATATCCGATACCGCCTTCCGCAATATACTGCTGGGCAAGGCAGACCTGATAAAATTCGTTTATTACCGCTTCCTTTACCGCGGGAGTTATGGACCTGGTATTTGCGATCTCAAGAGTCAGCTCTTCTATTTCTTCCTCTTTAAGATGCTTGAATATCTTC
>JAFVEU010000113.1 GCA_017475845.1 Lachnospiraceae bacterium
CTTGAAAATCAGTCCGCATCTTTATTGTGTTTCCATCCCCTGCTATAAACCAGACGGCTTCGGGCAGGCAGTCTGCCGCTTCACCATCGTCTTTCCCGATGACCGTAAAAGCCTCTTTCGTTCCATCCCCGTCATAATCGTAAACTTCCAGGGCACAGACCTTGCCGCCCAGCTTACCTGCTATCTCAGCCGCATCTTCGTCAGACAGGGAGCTTCCGTTATTCCCGGACTCCCCTTTTCCCGTACAATCCCCTGAATACTTAATATAAGCATCCTTATATCCTGTGTTCCGGACATCGCTCAAAGCTGCTTCCGCATCGGACCTGGAAGGATAGATACCTGCTGTGACCACATACATCCCCTTTGCACCTAGGACTTCCCAGTCATCAGTGAAGAAAACTTCCGCTTCAAAGCCCTGAGAGATCAGCTTTTCAGCAGCCTTATCCGCCTTGCTCTTATCATCTGATGCCATGCACCATATCCCGTAAAATGCCTCGTGTAAGCCTTCCTGACCGGATGTCTGATCTTCTTCAATTAGTTCGCTGTCATCCTTCATTTTCACATTTATTCCGGATACTATCAATCCGTATTTCGATCTGAAGTCCGGTGTCAGCGTGTATGTAACAGTATAATTTGACAGACCGGGGTTCATCTCAAGCTGTCCCCAGTATCCCTAGAACATGTCCACTTCTCCGATAAAATTATTTCCTTCCTTTGAGATCCTGCATTCATGGTTCTCAATGCTTGTTTCTGTTTCAAGCTCCGCATCGACTACCATTGGACAGGTTCCATTCTGATCCGTGTATTTTACGGCATCGAACATGTCGCACTGCGGCTTTTCCTGAAGATCGTCTAAATCAGCCAAAAGCCCGAAACAGTCCAGGGCATTCTCTTCCAGCTGTTTTTTCGATATGGATTCACCGTGGAATACACCGTAATCTATACCGGTTTGTGCATTTTCATCCCGGATAAGACCGCCTTCATCTTCCCTGAAGTATGTATCTATTACTCCGTCCGTTTCTGAGGAAAGTGCTGCAGCCCTGATCTTCTCCGCATCGGTAAGTTCTATGTCATAATCTTTCCCTGCCCGGGTTATATCCCCTGATGCCTCTGTCATCATGGCCACCCACATATATCCGGAGAGCTTATCGCTTATTTCTTTCAGGGCCTTTTCCGCCTGCTCTTCCGTGATCTCCTCAGGCTGTTCATCTGTTTCGCCGGTATTGTTTTCTTCTGCAGGTTTTTCAGGCTCACTGCTTTCCGTACTCTCCTGCTGCTCCGTTGCAGGCACTGCAGCTTCTTCCTTTGGTCTGCTTTCTTTTTTCCCGCATGCAGATAGCAATAGAACGAAAAGGAATAATATCAGGTTAATACTTATGCTTCTTTTCATTTTGACTAACTCCTGCTTTTCTTCAAATCCTTTATTATCCTAACATTTTCCCTATATGCGTACAAGGAAAAATACGGCTTGTTGGCAAAGGAAGCAGTTTTATATATATTATGCTATATACCGGTAGTAAGACCGCCTGAAGGATCGGCCCCGGTAGCCATATCTGGCAAAACTTGAGATTGACCTTGACGAGATAAATGATATCATAAATGAATTCGGGTAATAAAGATGACACTGGAAAAAGCTTATAAAAGAAAAAAACAATACTATCTGGAGCTGTTTACACCAAAACCGCTCCGCCCCTACGCCCTTAAAAAGTGGTTTTGGAAATGCACCGGCAGAAAGCTGGATCTGGAAACTCCGAAGACCTGGTGCGACAAGCTGAACTGGATTAAGCTCTACGGCGTTACGGATGAGATGAGACGTCTGTCGGACAAATATCTGGTGAGAGACTGGATAAAGGAAAAGATAGGAGAAGAGTATCTTATCCCCCTTATCGGAGCCTATGACAGATTCTCCGACATTGATTTTGAATACTTTCCCGACAGCTTTGTGCTGAAGACCAATCATTCCTCCAATACAAATATCATAGTGAGAGATAAAAGGTCTTTTGATAAAAATGCCGCTGAAAAGCAGCTTCGGGAATGGATGGGTTATGATTTTGCCTTCCGCTTCGGCTTTCAGATGCAATATCAGTGGATGAAGAGAAAGATAATCGCAGAAGAATTCATGGATAATAACGGCCATGTACTCTATGATTATAAGTTCCACTGTTTTAACGGTGTTCCTGTGAGCTGTGAATTTATAGGCGGCAGGGGTGAGGAAACGAGGCTCGCTTTTTTTGACATGGACTGGAAACCGCTGCACTACAGGACAGACGCCTATCCGCCCTACGAAATCCTTCCGGAGAAGCCGGAGAATTACAAGAAAATGACAGAGATCGCAAGGATCCTCTGTCAGGGCTTTCCCTTTGTCCGGGTGGATCTGTACCATCTGGATGACGGGTCCGTCAAATTCGGGGAGATGACCTTCACCCCCGGCAGCGGCCAGAGTACCTGGCTTCCGGAAGGCACTGATGAAATGCTTGGGGCCATGATCCCGGTGCCGTGAATGTCAATGTTTTATGCCTAAAAGCGATAAAAAGGCCGAAATAGGGCATAGAACTGCGGCAGATGCGAGGATGGCTGCAGCGGGAATATGCCTAAGAAGAGAAAAAAGACTTGAATAGGGCATAAAACTGCGGTGGATGCGAGGGTGTCTGCAGCGGGAATATGCCTAAGAGGAGAAAAAAGACCTGAATAGGGCATAAAAGTAAAGCAATGCGAGAGAAGAATAGCAGGAAAGTATGCCTAAAAGCGAAGAAAAC
>JAFVEU010000114.1 GCA_017475845.1 Lachnospiraceae bacterium
ATACATCAGGGCCACTACACCGGCCACTGCAGGACAGGCCATGGAAGTGCCGCTTAACCTGCCATATGCAGTATCGTTGGTTCCACCACTTGATATGGTATTCTTGCTTCCATGAAGATAGGTAGAAGTTATATCGCTTCCCGGAGCAGCGATATCCACCCAGTCCCCGTAGTTTGAATATTCCGCTAAAGCATCGCTGCTGTCTGTTGCAGCAACTGAGATGACCGTATCATAGGCTGCAGGGAAAGCTGCAGCAGTAGAGGAGGTACATTCATTTCCTGCTGCGGCAACAATGGTTATACCTCTTTCATAGGCTTCCTCTGCCAGCTGCTTCATTGACTCCATATGACCGCCGCCAAGGCTCATGCTTATAACATTCACACCCTTTTCGATAGCAATGGCCATTCCTTCCACTACTACAGAGGTATCGAACCTGTCAGAATCTGCGATCTTTATGGAATAGACTTCCGCACCGGGAGCAACTCCGTAGCCTCCCAGAGAGTTATTTTTTGTCTCATGTATGATACCCGTACAATGAACTCCATGACCCACCGCAGTATCTGCGGGACTGCTGATACCGCTTATGGCAAGAGCGTGCTCCGCATCAAATTTTGAATCCTCGTGATCCGGAGTACATCCTGTATCCACAACTGCGATCTTTACACCGGAACCGGTGGTTATATCATGAGCTGTCAGGGTATTTATCTTTTCATGAAAGTATTGATAGTCCTCTTCGGAAGAACTGGCATATTTATCATTGGGAGCAGTCCCCTTTACCTCCATACGGTTTACCGAAGGGGATATTTCCTCTGTTTCTTCGATATCAGGGATCTCTTCAACATCCGACAGATGACAGATGTAATTCGGGTCCACTGCCTTTGAAACGGGAGACAGGGCAGCTCTCCCGAACGCGGCTATACTGCTGTCCCCAAAGCTTATGGTAGCAACTCTGTGGGCGTATTTCTTTAAGGTTGCGCCATATTCCGCAGCTACTTTTTCCGCTTCCTCCTTCGTGTCCGCAATGAACACGCCCTCACCGTCCACATAGTCAACCCCCGCTTCAAGGGAGCTTAATTCCGAAACGGTACTCTCCAGAGTCATACAGATCTCATTGTTTCTGATAAGCGAATCCGCATCCGGAGCATTTATTCCCTGTTCTCCGGCAAAGGATACCGTACAGAGCCCGAAGGTCAGTACAAAACACAACAAACCCGCTGTTATCTTTCTCATGGATATCATTCTTAAAACAGTTCCTTTCTTATTCCTTTATTCATTTAAGCAAAACCTGTCTTTCAGCGACCCAATAATTATATTATGATTGATCCCAAAAGTAAAACAAAGCTCAGATCACGGATCAGTATATCCCTCTTTTCTCAAGCCACTTTTCAAGGAGATCGGGGCGCTTTTCACCGGTGCGTTTAAGGGCCTCGTGGTGGCGCCACCGGTCCACAGCGGCGTGATCTCCGGAGAGAAGTATATCCGGCACCTTCATTCCCTTCCATTCACAGGGCCTGGTGTATTGGGGATATTCAAGAAGCCCTTCCTCAAAGGACTCCGTATCTTTTGACTCGTCGTTATTCAGCACTCCGGGGATACGCCGGCTCACAGCATCCATGATGACTAAGGCCGGCAGCTCTCCTCCGGTCAGCACATAGTCTCCTATTGATATCTCGTCCGTCACTATCCTGTCGGTGACCCTCTGGTCTATGCCCTCATAATGGCCGCAGAGTATGATAAGATCCTTTTCCTTTGAAAGCTCCTCTGCCATCTTTTCGTTAAAGACACGGCCTGCGGGAGTTGTGAAAATAACCCTTGTCTTTCTCTCTTCACGAAAAGCATTTCCCGGCGGAGTCTCTTCGTCAGCCCCTGCTTCTATCCTTGACACGGCCTCTTCGTAGGCAAGCCACACAGGCTCACAGCTTATGAGCATCCCCGCGCCTCCCCCGTAGGTATAGTCATCCACGGAGCCGTAGGAATTCTGTGAGAAGGCCCGGAGGCTTATGGTATCAAGGGTTATAAGCCCCTTATCCATTGCTCTTCCCGTTATGCTGCCGCTGAATGCGCTTTCTATCATCTCCGGGAAAAGCGTTATCACATGGAAATTCATATTCTGACCCTATGCTGCAGGCATCAGTGTCCCATCGGTGACGTGCCTGCCCGGCACCGATGAAGCTTGAAAGGAAAAAACCTTCAGACTTTATGGTATCATTCCCGGCAGGGGATCGCAGATCATTTCCTTCTTTTCCAGATCCACGGAGAGCACGAACTTCTTTACCGAAGGGATCAGTATCTCCTTCCCCTCTCCGTTCTTTATCACAAAAACATCATTGGCGGGGCTGTGGAGAACGGAGTCCAGTATCCCCAGCTCTTCCCCCTCTTTATTCAATACCCTTAAGCCCATAAGGTCCACATCAAAATACTGGTCCTCCTTTAATTCCGCAATATCACTGCGCTTTGCCATGATCTCCATATTGCGGAAGGAAAGGACCTCATTGATGTCGTCGATACCCTTAAACTTAAGTATCACCATCTTCTTGAAAAACTTTACATTCTCTATTTCCAGAGGCACCGTCTTTCCCTTTCCCTTAAGGAAGACCTCCTTAAATAAAGAAAAGCGGCCAGGGTCATCCACAGTCGGGAAGACCTTGACCTCTCCCTTTATTCCATGAGTCGTGGTTATGGTACCTGCTGAAAGATAAAGACTTTCATCATATTCAGTCATTTACTATATCTACGTTCACTTTCCTTTTTTCCTTGGAGGAAGCAGCCTTGACAACAGAACGGATGGCTTTCGCGATCCTGCCCTGCTTGCCTATGACTTTCCCCATATCGCTCTGGGCAACCTTTAATTCCACATTGATCTCGGAATCCGTCTCCGTCTGAGTAACCGTCACCTCATCCGGATTATCCACAAGAGCTTTTGCTATGACTTCAACTACTTCTTTCATTTATGTCGTTGCCGCTCCTTTCTGTTTGATCAACGGGATTCCTTAGAGTATGCCGGCCTTCTTGAAAAGCCTTGCTACTGTCTCTGTGGGCTGGGCGCCGTTAGCAAGCCACTTCTTTGCAAGCTCCTCATTAACCTTGAATTCTGAGGGCTCCTTTAAGGGATCGTAGGTTCCGATCTCGTCAACGTTCTTGGAATTTGATACGGAATTCCTTGCATCCGCTACAACAACCCTGTAAAAAGGTGCCTTTTTCTTTCCGATTCTCTTTAATCTGATCTTTAACATTTTATTCTTCCTCTCTTTTTTTGATCTTTTTATATTCAAACGGTTATAACCGCTAAATACCTTTGTTACCTTATGCCTCTGAACAGGGAGGACAGGTTTCCGAAGCCGCCCCTCTTTCCCTTCATGAGACCGGGCATGCGCTTCATCATCTTCTGCATCTCCGTGAACTCTTTCACCAGACGGTTCACATACATGATGTCCACGCCGGCTCCCTTCGCTATACGGAATTTCCTCTGGGGATTTAAGAGCTTGGGGTTCGCTCTTTCCTTTGCGGTCATGGAATGGATTATGGCTTCGTTCCGCTTAAGCTTCTTCTCATCCACCATGCCGGAGATATCCTTTCCTCCGGTAAGTCCCGGCATCATGTTAAGTATGGAGCTTAAGCCTCCCATCTTATTCATCTGGGACATGGCGGTCAGGTAATCGTCAAAATCGAATTTTCCCTTTTTGACACTGTCCTGCATCTTTCCTGCAGTCTCTTCATCCACTGTTTCCGCAGCCTTCTCGATAAGAGACAGTACATCTCCCATGCCAAGGATCCTGGAGGCCATCCTGTCGGGGTGGAACTCCTCAAGGCCATCGAATTTCTCACCGGTTCCCGCATAATATACGGGAGTGCCCGTCACGGCTCTTATGGAAAGAACTGCACCGCCTCTGGCATCGCCGTCAAGCTTTGACATTATGATACCGTCTATACCGATCTTCTCGTTAAAGCCCTTCGCCACATCCACAGCGGTCTGTCCGGTTCCGGCATCCACCACCAGTACGGTGTCTGTGACTTTCACGCTGTCCTTTATCCTTTTAAGCTCATCCATGAGCTCCTCGTTTACTTCCAGTCTTCCTGCGGTATCAAGGATCAACACGTTGTATCCGTGGTCTTTGGCATACTTTATGGCATGCTCCGCAATGCTTACGGGATCCTTATTGTCCTCTTCCTTATAGACCTCAGTCTCCACCTTTCCGCCGTTTATCTCCAGCTGCTTAACAGCTGCAGGCCTGTATACGTCCAGTGCGGCAAGGAGGCTCTTTTTACTCTTTTTCTTAAGCCTCAATGCAAGCTTTGCCGCGGTGGTGGTCTTACCGGCACCGTTAAGGCCGCAGAGCATTATGACTGTAACCCCCTGTCCCGGAGCGAATTTCAGTTCCTCTGCATCCCCAAGGAGTGAGACCATTTCCTCGTTTACGATCTTCACCACGGTCTGGCCGGGATTCAGTCCCTTAAGGACTGCTTCTCCCACAGCCTTTTCTTCCACGCTCTTTATGAACTGCTTCACTACCTTGAAATTCACGTCCGCTTCAAGGAGGGCCATCTTAACTTCCTTCATGGAGGCCTTTACATCCTCCTCCGTAAGGACACCCCTGCTCCTTAAGCCCTTGAACACATTCTGCAGTTTTTCCGTAAGGCTCTCAAATGCCATTATAAGTCTCCAAGTATCCTGTCGGTGAGCTCAACGATCTTTGCGGAATCGCTGTTATCAAGCCTCCCGGCTATTTCCTTGATCTCAGATGCCACTGCCCCGATCTCCTCAAAACGCTTGATGAGCTGCAGCTGTTCCTCGTAACCCATCAGTGCTTTCCTGCAGCGGTTCAGCATGGCAGACACAGCCTGACGGCTGATGCCGTACTCTTCAGAGATCTCGGACAAGGACATATCATCCATCACCGAGGCTTCATAAATATCTCTCTGTCTGCCTTTTAAGAGGCTTCCGTAGAAGTCAAACAGAAGGGCCTCATTCCTCACATCTTTCATCGAGGGGCAATGATATCATAAAAAAAACCACCTGTCAACATCCTCTGTTGACAGGCGGAAAACTGTTGGTGATACCTGAACAGTTACCCTCATTCTTCATATGATATTCCATGTTTTGCCAGTAAACTCCTGCACTTTTCAAGTTCAGCTTCAGCCTTATCTGCACGGACTGTTTCACGCTCGGTGGGTTCTCTTTCCTCTTTCCGGCCCTCTTCACGGCCTTCTTCACGGAGACCTTCCGCATAGCTCTTTTCATCAAAAGTGGTAAGGATATCTAACATGACTGCTGACCTTTCCCTTTCCAGGACATCCTTAAGGATCCCCTCTTCAATGCATTCGTTTACTGCCTTTTCTATTGCCTGTTCCGGTTCCATAGTCTTTGAGTAGTTCCGGACTCTGTCAACAAAAATACTGTATCCCTTTAACGGAGTACAGGAATCAAGAAGCTTTTTGTTCTTCCCGAGATTTATATTATATACCGTTGCCGTGAACTCGAACTCATTATCATCCCTTGGATTGATAAAGGCATCCGACAGTTTCAACTTGCTTACTTCCGGGTATTCATCTTCCCCATTATAAAACACAATGTACTGCGGTGTCGGGATCTTTACAAGGGTTTCGTTGTATATTTTGCTTTTATCCCTTTTCAGGATCTGACTGTAGAGCTCCCCAAGATATATGAACCCCCGGATGGGCATGTTTCTGTTTATACTGCTCTGGTGCTCATAAAGTGCTATATTTCCTCCGATTAGATACGCAGCATCATTCTTCATCTTGATGTATACCACATTTTCAAGGGTTATTATCTCCAGGTCTGAAAGATCCGTATAATTGCTTCCGTTTACAGCATTATACAAATCCAGTGCATATTTTTTATATCTTTCCTTCCCGAATACCGTACAGAAAAGCCTGTCCTTGTGATTCCTGTTTATCCTGTAC
>JAFVEU010000115.1 GCA_017475845.1 Lachnospiraceae bacterium
CCTGGGACGAGCTGGAAAAATCGGTGGTTGCAAGCCTTGCCAAGGATGTGACCGTAGGGGTTAAAAAGGAACAGGTGGAAATGAAGGCGGTTATGGAGATAAAGGACGTATGAGTTCAGCTGTGAAAAAGGCCCCCGGGAAGGATTATGACTGCCTGAAGATCGAAAACCAGCTCTGTTTTCCCCTTTATGCCTGTTCAAAGGAGATAGTGAGAAGGTATAAACCCCTCCTGGACCGTCTGGATCTCACCTATACCCAGTATATCACCATGATGATACTGTGGGATATAAAGAAAACCAATGTTAAGGAGCTGGGAGAAAGGCTCTATCTGGATTCGGGAACACTGACGCCCCTGCTTAAAAAGCTGGAATCGAAAGGGTTTATTGAGAGGAAAAGATCCGCTTCCGACGAGAGGAACCTTATAGTGAGCATCACGGATAAGGGGATGGACTTAAGGGAACAGGCGCTTTCTGTACCGGAGGATATGAGAAAGTGCGTGTGCCTCCCCCCTGAAGACGCAAAAGAGCTGTACGAGCTGCTTTACAGGATACTCAATAATCTTAAGGAGAACTGATCAATGATACGCATCGCGATCTGTGATGACGAACAGAGGTGTCTGGATGAGTGTTCGAACCTTATCAACGAGTATAAGGAGGCGCATCCGGGTACTGAGGCGGAGATCCGCTGCTTCAGGACATCAAGGGATCTTCTGTCCGCAAGGGAGAAGAAGTCTTTTGATGCCTATATCCTTGATGTCTATATCGATACCCTGAGCGGAGTGGATCTTGCACGTGAGATCCGGAAGGACAACGACGAGGCAAGGATCATCTTTCTGACTACTTCAGCAGTGCATTACAGGGATGCTTTCCGGGTCCAGGCTGCCCATTATCTGGAAAAGCCCGTGGAGAGAGGGGAATTCTTTGAAGCCCTGGACAGGATCTTTAACGAAGAGACGGAGAAATACTACGCTGTGAAGGATATGGGAGTGATCTCAAAGGTTAAGATCAAGGACATTCTCTATATCACCAGTGAAGATCATTATAAATCAATAGTGACCCCGGAGAGATCATATTTTGTAAGGGGCACCATGAAGGATATCCTTGAGGGGATAAATGAGGAGAGCTTTTATCTCTTAAATAACAAGGTGATCATAAACTTAAAGAGACTGAAGAAGATAAGCTCTTCGGAGATAGAAATGGAGGACGGGATGGTATTTCCGGTGCCCAGGGGAAGCTACAGGACCATAAGCTCCCTGTTCCTCAAGCATTCTTTTGAATAAGCCTTAAGTTCGGTTATGGACGGACACCGAAGATACGGAAAGAAAGGAGAAACCTGTATATGCCGCAGATATTCGACAAAGACGGGTTTATCATAGTAAAAGAGACATACAGCTGCGAACATTTTGAGCCGGTTCCCGGACAGCTTTTCAGCATGAAGGAGTGCTGGTACTGCAAATGGGCGGATTTTCATAAGGAAGTGAACGGCGCTAAGAGTGAAGTCTCGGTCTGCCGGTATGTCAGTGAGGAACCGGAAAATGAACCAGAAGATGAATCAGAAGATTGATGATTTTTTCGAAAAGATCATCACGGTAAGGCTTTCCGATGACGGAAGGGCTGTGAACATAATCGACCAGACCCTGCTTCCGAACGAAATAAAGAGGGTGGACCTAAGGACAAAGGAAGAGATCTTCGGGGCCATAAAGAAGCTTATGGTGAGAGGGGCTCCTGCCATCGGAGTCACAGCGGCTTATGGCATGGCTGTTTTATCCCGGGGTATAGAGGAAAAAGACTTTGCCTCCTTCCGGAGACGGTTCGGGGAAATTTCTGCTTATCTCGCTTCTTCGAGACCTACGGCCGTCAATCTCTTCTGGGCCTTAAAGCGGATGGAGGATAAGCTTGACAGTCTGGAGGGTGAGGAGACAGATGTCATCATAAAGGAGCTTTATGCAGAAGCGGAAAGTATAAGGAATGAGGACATTGAAAAGAGCCGGGGGATTGGCGAAGCGGGCTTCGGGCTCCTAAAGGAGATACGTGAGAAGAAAGGCCGGGCACCGGGGATACTTACCCATTGCAATGCGGGGACTCTGGCCACCGCAAAATACGGAACGGCTACGGCTCCCATGTATATAGCCCTTGAGAAGGGCTGGAGCGGAGGGGATATGCATGTCTACTGTGATGAGACCAGACCTCTTCTCCAGGGGGCGAGACTCACCGCCTTTGAACTCAGCGAAGCGGGGATAGATACTACGCTGCAGTGCGACAATATGGTGTCTGCCCTGATGGCTGCGGGGAAGATAGATATAGTCTTTGTGGGCTGTGACAGAGTGGCCTCAAACGGGGACAGCGCCAATAAGATCGGAACCAGCGGTGTTGCGATCCTTGCCGGACACTACGGCGTTCCCTTCTACGTATGCGCGCCGGATTCCACCATAGACAGGGATACGCCCGACGGATCGGGTATAGAGATAGAGATGCGTTCCCCCGGGGAAGTGAGGGAAATGTGGTATGAAAAGCCTATGGCCCCGGAAAACATTTCGGTCTTCAATCCCGCCTTTGATGTAACCCCTGCGGATCTTATAACCGGTTTTGTGACCGAAGGCGGAGTGATACGGCCGCCCTTCAGGTTCCGGGAGTCTGTTTAAGGTTTAAGGTTTGAGGTGCAGCCTGCTGCATGGGATGGTATTCAGGAGTTGATATGGGATACAAGGAAACATACAAACAGTGGAAGGAATTTTATATCGCGGACTTCAAGCCGAACCTGGCGGAAAACGTGCTGGAGGAACCTATGGAAAATCCCGTGACCCACGATATGGAATTCGTGAAATTCAGTCTGATGGATGCCTTTGAGATTGGTTTTATCTCGGAATATCTTTCGGACAGGGTACGCACAGCGGTGATGAAGGCAAATCTCACCGGGGAGTCGCCTGCTTCCCTGCTCCACGATCTGGTGGTACAGGAGATCGAGCTTGGGGACAGGACAGTCATCGGCATGGTCTTTGGAAAGAGCTTTCCCGCAAGTGCGGTGCAGGAAAAGAAGCCCGATACCTGGTGGGCGGAAGAGGGCATCAGGTGATGTCTGAAGATAACGGGCTGAGCTTTGCTTTTTTGAGAATAATGGTGTAGAATAAAAAAGTTATGGATAATAAAGAGACAACACAGAGAAATTTTATTGAGAGAGAGATCGATAAAGATCTGAAGGAAGGGACCTACAGCAGCGTCCATACCAGATTTCCGCCGGAACCCAACGGATATCTGCATATCGGACATGCCAAGTCTATAGTGCTGAATTCCGGGATAGCAAAGGAGTACGGCGGTCTTTTCAATCTTCGTTTTGATGACACGAATCCCACAAAGGAAAAGCCTGAATTTGTGGAATCCATAGAGGAAGATGTAAGGTGGCTGGGGGCCGACTGGGGCGACAGGCTGTTTTTTGCGTCCTCCTATTTTGATAAGATGTACGAATATGCCCTGAAACTCATTGAAAAGGGCAGTGCCTATGTGTCGGAGCTCAACGCGGATGAGATAAAGGAATACAGAGGAACCCTTACTGAGCCCGGAAAGGAAGATCCCGGGCGTAACAGGAGCGTAGAGGAAAACCTCCGGCTTTTTAAGGAGATGAAGGACGGAGTATATGAGGATGGAAAATATGTGCTCCGGGGAAAGATAGATATGGCAAGTCCCAATATCAACATGAGGGATCCGATCCTCTACCGTATCGCCCATATCCCTCATCATAACACCGGGGATAAGTGGTGCATCTATCCCATGTATGACTTTGCCCATCCTCTGGAGGATGCCATAGAAGGTATAACCCATTCCCTCTGCACACTGGAATTTGAGGATCACAGGCCCTTATATGACTGGGTCATTAAGGAATGCGGCATTGAAGTACCGCCCCGCCAGATAGAGTTCGCAAAGCTCTACCTGAATAATGTGGTGACGGGAAAAAGGTATATAAAGAAGCTGGTGGAAAACGGGACCGTTGACGGCTGGGATGATCCCAGGCTGGTTTCCATAGCCGGTCTCAGAAGACGGGGATATACACCCGAGTCCATCAGGAAATTCGTGGAATTGTGCGGTATCAGCAAGGCCCAGTCCACAGCTGAGATGGAAATGCTGGAGTATTGCATAAGAGAGGACTTAAAGCCTAAGGTAAGGAGGCTTATGGCAGTGATCCATCCCTTAAAGCTCATTATCGACAACTATCCCGAGGGACAGACCGAGGAGCTTAAGGCTGTTAATAATCCCGATAATGAGGAACTGGGAGAGAGGACCGTAAGCTTTTCACGGGAGCTCTGGATAGAAAGAGAGGACTTTATGGAGGAGCCTCCCAAGAAGTATTACCGGCTCTTCCCCGGAAATGAAGTCCGCCTTATGAATGCTTATTTTGTAAAATGCACCGGCTGTGACAAGGATGCTGAAGGTAATATCACTGCAGTCCACTGCACCTATGATCCCCTTACAAAGCAGGGTACGGGAGTTGAGATCGGCCGTAAGGTGAAGGGCACCATCCACTGGGTCAATGCAGGGGATGCTGCTCCCGCGGAGATCCGGCTCTATGA